>JARRQQ010000537.1:0-3760 GCA_037381725.1 Sedimentisphaerales bacterium | reverse complement strand
GTCATCTTGGGCCAGCGAACGCCTTTGTATCCCTGCATGTGCGCCGTGGCCCGGGCGGCCGGAAGGATGGACTGATACCACGACAGGCTCTTTTCGAGCAGGTCCAAACGGTTCCATAGGGCGAAATGAACGGCGTGCCACCAGTGCATCTCCAGGTGAAACTTGCCATACCAACTGTTGCACACCAGTCCCGTTTCCTGGGGAGGGTACGATCCGGCACAGTTGATCGCCGTCAGGTATTGTGAGAGCACGACTCTGCGCTCAAGCTCAGCCGCCCGCGGATCGGTGCATTCGGAAAAATCAATAGCCGCCCCTTTGTTCCAGAAATCTCGCCAGTGTCTTTCCGAAGCGGCTCTGACCTCTTCAAAATCGGGCAAGGGTTCGGTGTTCACCTTCGGTGAAAAGGCAAACACAGCCTCCAGTACTTGCCCCTTCGATTGCGAGATCTCATATTCATGCTGAGAGACCCTCGTAACCTGTCCCCCGGTCGGACTCGGCAGCCGCACATAGTAGCGATTTGCGTCAAGAATACGGGTGAACTCGGCCTTGTCATTGCTGATGTGGCTCAGGGTTTGATGGCGATCCGGCTTAGACCAATCGGCTGCGTTCCTCCAATCTGTACTGCCGTAAGAAAAAGCTAACCGAACAGACAGACGCCCCGATGCGAGCAGACGAGATTCCACCCTTATCGCCAGGATATCCCGCGCTGGATGGCAAACGGTCTGGACCGAAACAGGCTGACCGTCGAACTCGAATCGGCTGCTCAACGACCCGGTCCATAAATCCAGCGTTTGGGTCGTCTCGGTCAGGTCCTCAATGCGAGCCGATGAACCATCCGGCTTTGTTAAACGCAATCCTATCCGTCCTAAATCGAGCCGATGCGGATTTGACCGAAGCCACGTAGCTGAAGGTGAATATCCTCGTGGGTAATTGCCGCCGGACGCATAGGGTACACGCCGCCCCGCAACGTCATAGGATTCCAACGCATCGGACAGTTTGTACCCTTCGGGATTAGGCAGACTGTGCCAGGCCCATTGGGATTGAGCGCCTAACGGCATGCCTTTGGCGTGAAACTCGGGAAACGTCTGGAGGCCCGTGACGTCGGCGGTAAAGGCGAACTCGCCATTGCCTACACTGAGCGGCGTCAGCGGATCAGGCTTCGTAAGGGTGACATTATGTCGGGTCACTAACGCACGGCGATCAATCTTTTCCTTCGACGAAGCCGCGAGTGCACTGGAAGCCAGAGCACAACAAACGAACATCCCGATAGTGACACGTTTTGCAGTTATCACAGAATCTCCTTCCAGGCGGCTCTATTTCGTCGAGAGAGACGTTTACTCGGCGTGTATGATGTCGGCCGCGCAATTGAAGATATGATCCGGCTGATACGGGAACGTCACCAGGTCCTCTCGTTTGGTAATTCCGCTGAGTACCAAAGCCGTTTCGATTTCGGATTCAATCCCGGCGATGATATCGGTATCCATTCTGTCGCCGACAATGAGCGTGTCTTCCCGCCGGCAGTCGATTCTCTTGATGGCGTGTCGCATCATGAGCGGATTCGGCTTGCCGATGAAGTAGGCCTTTCGATTCGTGGCCATCTCAATCGGCGAGATCAAGGCCCGGCACGCCGGCACGATACCCTTGTCCGAGGGGCCCGTCAGGTCGGAATTCGTACCGATGAGCTTCGCTCCGTTAAGCACGAGATGAACGGCCAGCTCGATCTGCTCGAAGTTGTACGAGCGCGACTCACCGACGACGACGTACATTGGGTTAACCTGATCCATGTAGAAGCCGGCTTCGTACAGGGCGTTTGTGAGGCCCGACTCGCCGATGGCGTACACGCCAGTATTGGGGTTCTGGCTGGCCAGAAAACTCGCCGTCGCTTGTCCTGAAGTGATGAAGTCCTGGGCGTCCACGTCGATACCCATGCGAAAGAGTTTTTGCTCTAGCTCTTTCGGCGCCTTCGCGCTGCTATTGGTCAGGAAAAGAAACCTCTTGCTTTCCTTCTTTAGCCAGTCGACGAAATCTTTCGCCCCCTCCACGAGCCGGTCCCCGTGGTAGATCACGCCGTCCATGTCGCAGATGTACCCTTTTTTGTCCGACAATTTTCCCATGCGTCGATGCTTTCCATGGAACGTTAGTTTCCGCCGAGCTGTCCGAATAACGTCAGCGGGCTCACACTCGTTATCTTCACGTCCACGAACTCTCCTGTCAAGGACAGGGGGCCGGTGAAGACGACAATCCAGTCGCCGGAGGTCCTGCCGATGAGTTGTGGATTCTCACCCTCATCCGTATTGACGTGTGATTTCTTGCTTAACCCTTCGATCAGCACCTTCACGTTTTTGCCCAGGAAGTCTTGGCTAAGCTCGTCGCTGATCTTTTCCTGCACGGCGAGCAGCTCGACGTTTCGCCTCTGCTTTGTTTCCGCAGGGACGCTGTTTTGCGACCTCTTGTCCGCTGTCGTGCCCGGCCGGGGCGAGTACTTGAAGATGAAGGCGTTCTTGTACCTCGCCTTTTCAAGTAGATCGACCGTCGCCTGGAAATCTTCTTCGGTCTCGCCCGGAAAGCCAACGATGAAATCACCTGCAATTGAAATATCGGGTACTGTCTTTCGGGCACGATCGAGCATTTCCAGGTACTGTTGGCTCGTGTAGTGACGGTTCATCGCGCGCAGGGTTTTGTCCGAGCCGCTCTGGGCCGGCAAATGCAGGTACGGGCAGACCTTCGGCGAGTCAGCCATGACCCGCAGAATCTCGTTGAAGAACTCCTCTGATGGATAGCTGGTTACGAATCTGAGCCATTCGATTCCCTCTATCTCGCCGGCCGCATTGAGCAAATCAGCTAAGGACCAGGTCTTCTTACCCTGTGTATATTTGTACGCGTTGACCCTCTGGCCTAAAAGTGTGACCTGCCGGACACCGCTATCGGCCAGTCTCTTTATCTGCTCGATGACCGCTTCGGGCGGCCTGGAGACCTCCGGCCCGCGTACATAGGGCACGACACAGTACGTGCAGAAATTGTTGCAGCCTCGCATTACCCGCACAAATGCCTGCGCGGGAATCTGCTTGTCCTCGATGCCGTAAGCGGACTCGAATTCCTCCAGGGATTGGTTCTGCTCATCGCTCGCTCCTTGCCGGATCTCCGCCGTCACCGCGGAGGTCTTCCTCCTCTCCCGGATGGCGGTTGTTATAAGCTCGCTCAGGCGGGGTATTTGTGCCGGGCCACAGACGAGATTGACGGCTTCATGTTCCAGCAGCTCATCGCCGAGCCGCTGGGCCATGCAGCCAGAGACGGCGACCACCAGGTCGGGACGCGATTTCTTGATATGCTTCAAATGCCCCAAATGCGAAAGCACCCGCTGCTCCGCGTGTTCCCGCACCGAGCAGGTGTTGATCAGGACGACGTCCGCTTCCTTGACGGTATCCGTCATGTGAAATCCCGCCTCCTTCAGCGCGCCAAGAACCAGCGCCGTATCCAGCTTGTTCATCTGGCACCCGAAGCTCTGCAAGTAAACTCGTTTAGTCATAAACAGCGAATATCGAATGATGAATATCAAATGTCGAAGTGAGACAATTATAAACCATAAGTCGGAAATCGCAAATCGGTTTCTCGTTGCTCCAGCCGCAAATCCCCGCTATAGGACAGGATGTTGATGAGACGCGAGGTGGAGACGTTTGAATAGCGAAGGCGAATAGATGGATCTATAAGGTATGCTTCAGGTGTTGATCACGGCGGGCTTTCTTGCTTTTTCTCCTTCACG
>JARRQQ010000536.1:0-9603 GCA_037381725.1 Sedimentisphaerales bacterium | reverse complement strand
AATATGAAGTGGGGAGTGACCGCCGGTCACAACGGCAAGTGGCTGTATAAGATGAATCCCCCAGAAGCGGGCGGTCCTTACGAGATGACGCTGAGCGGCAAGAATACCATCACGATCAAAAACATCTTAGTCGGCGAGGTCTGGATATGCTCGGGCCAGTCGAACATGCAGATGTCTGTGCAATCGTCCAACAACGCCAAGGAGGAGATCGCCGCGGCCGACTATCCGAATATTCGGTTGTTCACGGTCCAGCGCGAAGTCGCCCAGGAGCCTCAGCCGGACTGTAAGGGCAATTGGACGTTGTGCAGCCCGGAGACGGTGCCCGGCTTCTCTGCTGCGGGCTACTTTTTCGGCAGAGAATTACACCAGAAGCTCGGCGTACCCGTCGGTCTGATCCATACTTCGTGGGGTGGAACGCCCGCTGAGGCGTGGACCCGGCGTGGGGTTCTGAAGTCCGACACGGATTTCAAGCCCATTTTGGACCGTTACGACGAGGCGGTAAAAAGATATCCACAGGCAAAACAGGAATACGAGCAGAAGCTGGCGCAATGGAAGGAGGCCGCTGAGAAAGCCAGGGCCGAGGGGGAGAATGCGCCTCGCAGGCCGCGTGCGCCGTTTGGTCCGGGGCATCCCCATTCGCCGTCGGGTCTGTACAACGCTATGATCGCCCCGCTGATTCCGTTCAGCATCCGGGGCGCTATATGGTACCAGGGCGAATCGAACGCCGGGCGGGCGTACCAGTATCGCAAGCTCTTCCCCGCCATGATCAAGAACTGGCGCGCCGACTGGGGCGAGGGCGATTTTCCTTTCCTCTTCGTCCAGTTGGCTAACTTCCAGGCTGTCAAGCCCGACCCGGGCGAAAGCGACTGGGCGGAGCTGCGCGAAGCCCAGTTCATGGCCCTGTCTCTCCCCAACACGGGCATGGCAACCATCATCGACATCGGCGACGCGGACAACATCCATCCGAAGGACAAGCAAGACGTGGGCAAACGGCTGGCATTGTGGGCGTTGGCCAAAACCTACGGCAAGGAGATAGTCTATTCTGGACCTCTCTATAAGTCGATGGAGGTCAAGGGTAGTCAGATCGTCCTCCATTTCGACGATGTCGGCAGCGGCCTTGTTGCCGGCGGTGGTGAGCCGCTGAAGGGCTTCGCTATAGCTGGGGTGGACCGCAAGTTCGTCTGGGCTGACGCTATAATCGAGGGCGATAGGGTGGTTGTCAGCAGCGATCAGGTTTCTGAGCCGGTTGCCGTGCGTTACGCCTGGGCGAACAATCCGGTATGCAATCTCTATAATAAGGAAGGACTTCCGGCCTCGCCGTTCCGGACGGACCAGTGGCCCGGCGTGACCGCCGACGCCAGATAGCGGCCTTGCTGCGAATTTCTGCGCGGGTCGCTCTCGGCCCCTCGGGGCAACATTTTGGTTTTGCGCAAAGATTTCATTTGACAAGACCGGCGTGATCGCTATTTTACATCTTTTCTGATGAACTGATCGTGTAGTGCCGGTACGCGCACATTTTTGTCCGGTCACTCATTCATTGATCTCTTTGCTCAGTTGAGAAGACCCGTGGAAATCTGACTTCCCGGTCCTGTTCTGAGCAACGGTAAACTGGGCAGTAATCCTTCAAAGAAAGATGAGATGGACAAATGTTGAAGGACATCGAGCTTGTTGACGTCTTGACCCCCGAGCGGGTCCTGATTTTGGAATCCACAACCAAGAAGGAGGCTCTGGAAACACTGGCGGGGTGCCTCGCAACGGCTTCGGAAATTCAGGATGGCGACGCCCTGCTCAAGGCTGTCTTCTATCGAGAAGAGTTGATGAGCACGGGCATCGGGATGGGGATCGCGGTTCCTCACGTGCGCCTGGCTTCCGTAACGGGTCCCGTGATGTGCGTGGGCATCTGCCAGAATCCCCTGGCGGACTACGAATCACTGGACGGCGTGCCCGTTCGTCTGATTTTTATGATCGCCGCCGGGCAGGGTCAGCACGTGCAATATCTGAGGCTGCTGTCCTCTCTGAGCCTGCGATTCAAGGACGACAATTTGCGTGACGCCCTCACGAGCGCATCCGATCCTAAGACTTTCTATCAGATTTTGATACACGCGGAGAAATAGGTCCCATGGAAGGCATAGACTTCAGTATGTTGTTCGTATTGGGACTGAGTATCCTCGGAGGCCTAGTCGGCGCCTCGTTCTTCCAGAGGCTCCGCGTACCCCAGGTGGTCGGATTCATCATCATCGGCTTGATCGTCGGCGATAACGGCCTCAAACTGGTCAAACACTCAGACGTTGTGGCCTTGCAACCATTCACCATTTTCGCCCTGGGCATCATCGGTTTTTTGGTTGGCGGCGAGCTCAAGGCCGAAAACTTCAGGAAGTACGCCCGTCAGTTTTCGGCCATTCTTCTCGGTGAGGGACTGACCGCGTTCTTCCTCGTCGGCGTCTCCACGGGCCTGTTCATGTACCTCGTTTTCCACAATGCGACCGTCGCTTTTGGGGCCGGGGTGGTTTTCGGAGCCGTGGCTTCGGCGACGGACCCCGCTTCGACGATTGACGTACTATGGGAGTATCGTTCGTTAGGCGTCCTGACCACCTCTTTGACCGCGATTGTCGCCCTGGACGATGCTCTCGCGATGGTCCTGTATGGTCTAGCAACGGGCTTTGTGAAAACGATCGCGGGAGTCTCCGATTCAGCCGTGAAGGAGCTGGGCAAGGTCTCCTTGGAGCTTTTGGGCACGGTCGTTCTGGCCTTTGCCGGTGCGATGGCCCTGCGTTTCCTTCTGCTGAGAGTCAAGCTGCTGCACAGGAACTTCGCTTTCGCAATTGGGCTTCTCTTGCTAATGATCACCATCGCTCTCTACGCAAGTATGGACGTGATTCTTACCTCTATGGCGATGGGCTGCTTTTTGGTCAACATGCTCCCGAAGAGAAGCGCCAGTCTGTTCGAGACCGTGCGGGGCTCATCCACGCCGATCTACGTGCTGTTCTTCGTGCTGGCCGGGGCGAGATTGTCCATCACTCAAATGCCCGCCTGGCTCTGGTATATTGTCATCATCTATGTCGTCTGCCGGAGCCTTGGAAAGATGGGCGGAGCCTACATCGGCGCCAGGCTTACACGCAGCGAACCAACGGTCAGGCGGTTTCTGGGTATGGGCCTGTTTGCCCAGGGTGGCGTAGCCATCGGCCTTTCGATCATGGCCAGCCATTACTTGAGCGGCGTGCCCGTAGATGAAAATCTCATGTTGGGCGACGTGATTATCTTCGGAATCGCGGCGACGACTCTGGTCGTTCAGTTGTTCGGCCCTCCGATGGTCAAATTGGCCATAAAGCTGAGTGGCGAGTCGGGACGCAACGTGACCCGTGAGGACGTTATCGAATCACTGACCGTCGCGGACGTGATGGAGACGGACGTAATTACTTTAGCGGAGAATCAGCCCATCACCAAAGCAGCCCACATCTTCGTAGAGCACGAGTTTCTGATCTATCCCGTCGTCAATCGCGACAACGAGATGATCGGGATCTTGTCGCTGGACGCGCTGAAAGACTTGCTGAGCAATCCAGACGCCTGGGCCTGGTTGCTCGTCTCCGACGTCATGAGGCAGATCGAGCAGAAAGTGTTCTCCACCACAGGGCTGAAAGAGGTTCTCGACCGGATGTACGAGCTCAATCTGGACCAGTTAGTGGTTATCGAGCAAAGTGACGGAAACGTGCCGATAGGTCTGCTCGACGTCGCCAAAGCTAAAGAGCGTATAGACATAGAAGTCTTATAGAAGTTTTCCGAAGACGACAAGTCATCGAGACAAAAAGGAGCAAGAGGCGAAGCAAGAAGGAAAAGGAGAAGGTGGATTCAAGTCCGGCAAGCTCCGCAGTGCAATCATGACCTCGCTATATCCGCTGACCATCTGCCAGATTTTCGCCCGTCCGGAAGAACGAGGACCGTGGGGGGGACGGATCATCGCGGAATGGAGGCCACGATGGATACCCCCGTGCATTTGAATCTCATACTCCTATTAGGAATAGCGGTCTTTTTCGGAACAGCCGGGGCACGGCTCTTCCAGAAACTCCGTATTCCCCAGGTGGTCGGGTATATCGTCATCGGCCTGCTTCTCGGAGGCTCGGCTCTCAACATCATAGACATTAACGTCGTGATGAGCCTGTCCCCGTTCAATATGCTCGCACTGGGCATCATCGGTTTCACGATAGGACGTGAGCTCGAGCTCGACATGTTCAGACGTTACGGGAGGCAGTTTCTCGTTATCCTGATCTCCGAGGGGGTGTTCGCTTTCCTGATGGTCGGCCTGCTGACCACGGTAGGGACGTACCTCTTCACGCATGACGTGCACCGTTCGCTGGCGATGGGCGCCGTACTGGGGGCGATATCTTCCGCGACGGCGCCCGCAGCGACCGTCGATGTTCTCTGGGAGTACAAAACCAGAGGGATTCTGACGAGAACGATCCTCGCCATTGTCGCGCTGGACGACGGACTGGCGCTTTTGCTTTACGGCTTCGCGGGCAGTTTCGCCGCTGTCTTGTTGGGCGGCGGGCGCGGCAACTGGGCGGCAAATCTCTTGACGCCCTTCTGGGAGATTTTCGGAGCGGTTGCCCTGGGTCTCGGCATCGGGTTGATTCTTGTTTTCATAGCCGGACGCATCGAGGATTCGGAGAAGGTACTCGCCTTTGCATTATCATCGATCATGCTTGGAGTCGGCCTGTCCATCCTCCTGCGCGTGGAAGCGATTCTGACAACAATGACTTTGGGCGCAACCCTGGTGAATCTCATGCCGAGGCGAAGCAGGGACGTGTTCGACATCGTGGTGAAGTTTTCACCCCCGATTTACGTACTGTTCTTCGTGCTTGTCGGCGCGAGGCTGGAAGTAGCCGGCATCCCCGCCTGGATCATCATTTTAGCGGTGGTCTACGTGTTCGGCCGAACCTTGGGTAAGATCAGCGGCAGTTGGTTCGGGTCCTACATCTCCAGAGCGCCGGAGAAAGTCAGGAAGTATCTCGGTCTGTGCCTTTTCAGCCAGGCGGGCGTTGCGATAGGCCTATCGATATTGGCCAGTGAGCGATTTGGCGGCACCATCGGGGAAGCTATCATTCTGATTGTTACCTCCACCACCTTTCTGGTTCCGTTTGTGAAACTCGGGGTCAAGAAGGCCGGAGAGATCGGCATGAATATTACCGAGGAGGATCTGATAAAGACCTATACGGTTGCCGACGTCATGGATACCAAGCACGTCACAATCCCGGACCACATGCCCGTCAGGGAGATCATCAGTATCTTCGGGCGGACAAAAAGCTTCTTTTATCCCGTGCTGGACAAGAATAACAATGTCACCGGAGCAATGACCATCGACAGCATACGAAATACCTTTGCGAATCAGGAGTTGCATGACTGGCTGCTGGCGATGGACGTTGCCGAGCCGATCGTTGCAAAAGTCACCTCTCAGACCCCCCTGGCCGAGGCCTTCGAGACAGCAAAACGCTTTGACGTCGAGCACTTGGCCGTGGTATCATCGAGCGGAGAAGACAAGTCCGTGGGCGTCCTGGATTGTCGTGAGGCTCGACGGCAGTTGAGTGCCGAGGTATTGTCACGGCAGGAAGAAGCCGACAATATCCAAGGCCCGCAACGCCCCTAATACGCGTGGGTTCGTAATGCTCGTGATGAAGCGGTTCTCCTTTCCAAAGAAGAAGAGGCTCGCCAGCAATCGGCAGTTCAAGGCTGTGTTGGCTCATCGTCGGCGTTTCAGCAACGGACTGCTGATTCTATACGTGGCTGAAAACGATTGTGGCTATCCGCGTCTGGGCGTCTCGGTCGGTAAGTCCGCCGGCAACGCCGTAACCCGGAACCGGTTCAAACGTCTGTTGCGGGAAGCGTTCCGTCAATGCCAGGAGCAGATTCCGCCCGGCTACGACTATGTCCTTATGCTGGACTCCCGACGAATATCGAATGCGCCGCCGACGTTCGAACAGATTAAATCGTCGTTTCTGGCTCTGGCTGATATGTCGGCGCGATCAAATGCTTAGTATGACCGAGGTGATCTATGGTACCGAAAGAACGAATGTACGCGATTCTCAAGGGTGATTCGTGTGATCGTCCGGCGGTGACGCCTATTCTCATGGCGTGGGCCGCCCATTTCATCGGGCGGTCATATCGGGACTACTATCTCGATGGGGACGTCCTGGTGGAAGCGCAGCTTGCCGCGGCCCGCGAGCTGAATCTGGACCAAGTCAGCGCCATCAGCGACCCCTGGCGAGAGGCTTCGGCTTACGGGATGGAATTCGAGTACCCGCCGGAGGGAGTCGGCCAGCCCAAAGATATGCTGGTAAAAACGCGCGGCGATGCCTCGCGGATCAAGCCGTTCGATATTTGCCGGGCCGAGCGGACGAGGCAGCGGATCGAGAGCGTACGGAAAATGGCGGCTGAAGTCGGCTCGACGCACAGCGTCCTGGGCTGGGTGGAAGGTCCTCTGGCTCAATATGCAGACTTGCGGGGCGTTGAAAACGCGATGCTGGACCTGATAGATGAGCCTCAGATTTTTGCCGAAGCGGGCGAGACGATCATCCAAAATGAGGTCGCGTTTGCCCTTGCCCAGATCGAGGCCGGGGCGGACATGGTGGGCATCGGCGATTCGGCGGCAAGTCTGATTTCGCCTTCGATGTACGCCGAGCTTGTCTTGCCCCTGGAGCAAAAGCTGATCACCGCCATTCACGAAGCAGGAGCCGCCGCCAAGCTCCACGTTTGCGGTAACATCTCCAATATCGTGCAAGACATGGCCAAGAGCGGAACGGATATTATTGACGTGGACTGGATGGTTCCTCTGGAGAAGGCCAGAGAACTTGCTGGCCCTCACGTGACGCTGTGCGGCAACTTCAACCCTGCTGGAGTGTTGCTGAAGGGCACACCGGAAGAAGTGGCTCAAGCCGCCCGGGAATGCCTGGCCACCGTCCCGGAGAGATTCATCTTGATGCCCGGCTGCGAAGTCCCCCCCGGGACCCCCGAACAGAACCTCCGCGCCTTCTGTCCAAGCGACGGCTGTCTGATCCGCGAAGAACTGAACCTGTGAGACTGCTTTTTGGCTCCCAATGACAAGCTGGGTTTTATCGGAAGGCCCTAATCCAGTTGCATGGGGAAGTAGTTTTTCGCGTTGTTGAAGCAGATATCCTCGACCATTGTGCCGAGCAATTTCAAATCTTTGGGCAACAGCCCCCCTTCGACGTCGTTGCCCAGCATGTTACAGAGGATTCTGCGGAAATACTCGTGCCTCGGATACGAGAGAAAGCTCCGTGAATCCGTAAGCATCCCGACGAACCGGCTCAGCAAGCCCACGTTGGAAAGCACGTTCATCTGGTCCTCCATGCCGTCTTTCTGGTCGAGGAACCACCACGCGGCACCGTACTGCATCTTGCCCGGGACGGAGCCGTCCTGGAAATTGCCGACCATCGTCGCACACAGGGCATTGTCTCGCGGATTAAGGTTGTAGAGGACGATAGCCTCGAACAGCCGGGTGCTGTTGTTCCTCAAAGCCCCCAAATGAAACTGCTGGACCCAGCCCGCCTCGCAGTCCATCAGGGCCAGCTCGAACATCATCGCCGACTTGAATCTCAGACGCTCGATCGGATCCAGGTCCGCGCTTCGCAATATCTTGAGAAAGATCGTGTTTATCTCTCGCTCGGTATAGTCTTCGGCGTAGGCGGTTTCGAGGCCGTGGTCGGAGAGTCGGCAGCCGTTCTCGTGAAAATAGTCGTGACGTTCCCGGAGGGCTGCGATATAAGAGTCAAATGTAGTAATCTCTCTATCACAAGTCACAGCGAGCTTCTCGATGAACGCGTTCAATCCCTTGATATTCTCAACGGCCATCGCCTGGTCCGGGCGGAACGCCGTGTGGACCTTGACCTCGAAGCCCTCCTCGCGAATCTTCTTATGGTGTTCGAGCGAATCGAGCGGGCCTTCCGTCGTGCAAACTAACTTGACGTTCATCTTCCGCATGATGTTGCGGACGCTGAACTCCGGTGTCTTTAGCTTTTCGCTACAATCATCGTAGATTTCGCGAGCCGTATCAGGACCCAAGAGCCTATCTCGTATCCCGAAGGGGTGCTTCAATTCCAGGTGGGTCCAATGATAGAGGGGGTTTCGCAGGCACGAGGGTACGGTCTGCGCCCATTTCTCGAACTTCTTCCAATCGGTCGCCTCGCCCGTGATGTATCTTTCCGGCACACCGTTAGTCCGCATGGCCCGCCACTTGTAGTGATCGCCGGCCAGCCACGCCTGCGCCAGATTGTCGAACCCGTGGTCCGCCGCGATCAGCTCGGCGGGCAGATGACAATGGTAGTCATAGATGGGCATCTTTTCCGCGTACTCGTGGTAGAGGATTCGAGCGATCTTCGTTTGAAGGAGGAAATCTTCCGTGATGAATTCAGTCATGTGATAGGCTCGATTTAACTATGTCTAATGTGGGTGATTCACTCTCTTTTGTCCGGCGGGTTCTTGGGTTCCTGTTCGGACTCATCATCCTCCCAGGATCTTTTAATCTTCGGTCGCTTGTACTGCGCCATCTTCTGAGCCCAATCGGAAACCTCGCTCTTGGTCTTCTGGAGCCGCTTCGACTCAGGCTTGGGGCGGTTCTTTTCCTCCTCCTGAACCTTGCGCATCCACAAGACGTAGGCTATCCATCCGATGATCAAGGCGGGTACGGCGATCAGCATAAAAAGCTTGTACCACATCGTCTACTCCCTTCATTGCTGTCATGTCTCGATGTTCAGCCGGTTCAGCACGGGGTAGAATAGTATCGAAATCATCCGGCATCGTCAACGGTGCCCTGGCCGGAAAGCCGCTTAGGGGGCAAGAATATGCCGCAATCCCTCAACGAGCCGGCTAATCCCCGCCGTGGCCGTGTCTTTCTGTAGAGCCCCGTAGGCGACGCGGAGAGTGCACTCGTCCTCGATGCCGAACGTCGTTCCGGGGATCACCGCAACTTTGTACTCTTCTATCAACCGCCTGACGACATCCATGGAGTCCAGCTTTTTGTGTACGCGGAGCAGAAGATAGAAGGCGCCATCGGCACGCGGAACGGTCAGCAATTCGGCCAAGCCGTCCAGCTCTTCCAGGAACATCCGGCGGATATCGCGAGTGGCGATCAGTCTGTCCAGGCAGTAAGGCTTGCCGGCTCGCATCGCCCCGACGGCGGCCCATTGGGAAATGACCGGCGGGCAGATCAGGATAGTATCCTGAATCTTGCGAACCGGCATATAGAGATGCTCTGGAATAACCATCCAGCCGATTCGCCAACTTGCAAATCCGTAGGCTTTGGAAAGCGAAAATAGCGTGATCGTATGCCCGCCGGCCCCGGCAATCGAGCCAGGCGAGAAATGCTCGGCACGGTCATAGGTGAAATACTCGTAAGCCTCGTCGCTGATGTGATAGACGCCGTTCCGCCGGCAGATATCATTGACCTTTCGGAGGTCCGATTCACGATACACCGCTCCGGTTGGATTGTTGGGCGAGATGGTTACAACCGCCCGCGTCCGCTCCGTAATGGCGGCGGCGATTGCTTCTGGCTGCAATTGGTAGTCATCGTCGGTTGGCACACAGACAGCCCTGCAA
>JARRQQ010000535.1:0-3773 GCA_037381725.1 Sedimentisphaerales bacterium | reverse complement strand
CTATGGGCGGCAACAAATTCTCTCCTCGATAAGTACGCCGAGTATATTGAGACTACAAGAGCTAATAGGGCAATAAGAAGAGCACTATACTCTTGCCACCATTTCTTCGGCTTAGGAAGATTTTCGACGAAAACCATTTTCGTTTCAGTAGGCTCGATCACAGAGGGAACCCTACTCCCAGTAGTGCTCTTCTTCATTCTTGACCTCCACCTTGGCTCAGATATCAGGAGGAGTGAAAATCAACTGCATGCCGTGTTTCCCGTCTGAACTGTTCACTCTTCCCCGGCTCTCCGAGCACCGCTGCCATCGTATTAGTTCGATCTTTCAAGATAGCGGACTTACCACTTTCGGCCAGCCCATGGGGACTCAAACCTATTGCAATATCAGATGTGTATCTCTGGAGCATCTTATGTCAGACGGGCACAGAAAAAGCAAGGAAAAAAGCGATAAAGAATAAGTGAGAGGTGAGAATCGTGGCACACATTCAGTGAAACATAGTCGCTTTCTTCAAGCGATCGTTAGCAATGTCCGCTCCATCTTGGCGGAAAATCCGACCACGACGAACTGACTGCGATGATAGAATCAATGCATACGGCAAATTGCCTTCTCTGGGTATTCACGCTTTCCAAGTATAGTCTGCCAAATAGACGAGACAAGAACAAACTGGGACGGCATGGGCAGGAGAGCCTGCCATCCTACGCGCTGAATGCGACAGATCATTCATCGATAAGCCACGGTCAACCGCAGCAGCTATTGGCGGCCATCCAGCGATTCGTGGAGGCGGCGAGGATCTCTCGCACAATGAAACAGACCGAATACAACAAGAAGGTCTTCTTTTATTACGAAGTAGATCGCATACGGAAATCGCCGCAACAAGCACCGACGGAAATCCCGATGAACCTGTGGATGCAAACGCGGATTCCGGATCAACTCCTGACACGAGGCATAGAACACACGCGAGAATTCGTCTCCTAATCCCTGCGACTTGCCCTCGTACCAACTGTGGCCGCTCCGTACATCCGCCTCGACCTCTGGTTGGAAACGAAGGGAATATTTCATCGGCCCGCCTCAATCCGTCCCTGGAGATCCTTAAGCGTCAGCAGCCTGCCAGGATCCTTTTCGTACTCCGCCAGCCTCCGGTCCAACTCTTCCCGGTGACTTGCCGGCACAGGGACGTTTGATGGCACCGCAGCGATACTGTCCCAGAGATCTTCAACAAGAAGAATCTTCTCCGGAGCAGTCAACCGCGCGATTTCAGGAATATCATCAACACGCATCCGTCAGGCTCCCAATAAACGGCATCTTAATACATTTGTTTTTCCATCTTAATCATAGCCGCGTGCCGGCACGGCGGCAAGGTCTTTTTCGCCTTGCACGCCGGCTGCACGTGGTTTACCATGGACTCGAACGGGCTTTCACCGTTCTTCCAGTTTCCTGGTGGAAAGTATCCTGGCAGTAGATAAAAGGCGTGTAGAAAAGGCAGGTGCAGATATGAGCAAAGAGTCCAAAAAGCGTTTCAGGAATTTCGCAGCCGCCGGCGGCATCGTTTTCTTTTTCGTAATGGCGTTCGAGATTTTGATTATGATAAGTCCGTTCGCCTTCTTTTTCTATTCCGTGTTCAATCCTGTTTTTGCATGGCTGGACCACTACAGAGCTACATGCTGGTTAACGGGCTTCTTCCTGCCACACATGATTTTGCCTTCGACGGTGCTGCTCAAGACAATACGAATCCTCGGCTCGATACTCTTTATCGTCGGCGCGCTGTCGTTTGTTGTTTGCGCCGTTCAGGTGTACGGCGGCAAGATATTTAAGTGGGGCGTCGCCAATAAGGGACTGTACAAATATATACGCCATCCGCAATATTTTTCGCTGGCCTTGTGGGGCGCCGGCCTGTGCATTCTATGGCCAAGATTCATCGTGCTGACGAGCTTCTCGATCATGTTGATTCTGTATTATTTTCTCGCCCGCGATGAAGAGCGGCGAATGGCCGCACAGTACGGCCAAAGCTATAGCGACTATCTGCAAAATACGGGGATGTTCCTGCCGCGACAGATCGAAACTCGATGCGCCTTCGTCCTTAGACTCATTCCCAACGGCGCAATACGATTTGTGATGGTCCCGGTGCTGACCGTCATCGTGGTTTTAGGCTGCGGCTTTGTCTTGCGAGCCATCACCCTGCATTCGCTGCCGCTGCAATCGAAAGGCAATCTGACGCTGGTTTCGATTCTGCCGGAAGACAAGCATTTGGACACGAACATCCTGAATGGGATTTCTCAGGCCGGCGCCGGCCTGCAGAGCCAAAACGATTACCTCGGCTACGTTATGCCGGGCGATTATATCATGCAGGGAATGATCGCCGACACGGGTGAGAGTTTTCATCTGTACAAGAGCCATCACAGCATCGCAATGATCACCGAATGGGTGCTGCATCCGTTCAGGCATTTGAGGGCGTCGCCGACGTTGCACATGGCGAAAATGCACCACGTTGACCCCGCATTTGCCAGGCGTCATCATTGCCCGATAGGGATTGACGACCCCAACCTGAACTGCGAAGCCTGCCCGTACAGGCGCGTTATCATTGTTCAGGTCGAGCGCAAGAATTCCACCCATCTGCGCCCGAGACAGTTGTTTGCGTTCGACGCCACACGGATTCCGATAGAAGCAGTGGACATCGACACGCGGTCCGGCCACGTCGTCAACGTAAAAAAAGTCAAAAGCTCGACAGCCTGGAAACAAGTACCGACGCCCGTCTTCTAAAGGAAATTCCCGTGTTTCATTTGTGACTCCCGGGTCGATTCGATCGACCGTTTCAAGAAGCCGCTGTCAACGGCTGCTCGAGTGCTGCCGGAAACCCGACAAGGATAAACTGGCTGCGATGGTAGAGTCAACGCATACGGCAAATTGCTTCCTCTGGGTATTCATGCTTTCCAAGTATAGCCTGCCAAATAGTCGAAACAAGAATGAACCTGGACGGCATGGGCAGAGGAATCTGCCCATCCTACGGTCTCTGGCGTGCAGGGGGCGTCGAGCCGTTCATGAGGCGTCGTCCTGCGTTTCCTCGTTGCCTTTTTTCGTGTCGAGGATTTGTCTTAGGCTGTATTGGGCGAGGCTGTCTCGTTCGGCCCGGGCTACCTGCTGCATGGCCTCCGGCTCGTCGGGGGGAGACTGGGCCATGCTCGCCCCGGCGACGGCCTCGGAGATGTCGGACAGCCGGATGTTCGCCGGGTCCCGCGCGGGAACGTACCCTTCGACGGGATCGGACGTCCTGAGCAGGAGCCCGTTGCGCACAAGATGATTGAGCATCTTTTCGCCGAACTCCGCGGGGATGTCTAACTGGCTACATACCATCTCGAGGGAGACCGGGGCCTGGTCGGATTCGAAGGCGGCGGCGACCTCCCTGACCACGTTGATGACAGCCAAGTCGTTCGCGATGAAGTGCTCCTCGGTCTTCTTGGCGGCGGCGATCTCGGCAGCGTCCAGAGTCTTCAAGTGCTGGGTCGTGTACGTTAGCTGCAAACCGAACAACACGGTCAGCCAAGTGATGTAAATCCACGCGAAGGTCATGGGGATCAACGCCATCACGCCGTAGACCGTGCTGTAGAGCTTGAACTCCGTAATGCAATAGCCGAAGATGTTCCTGGCGGCGACCCAGATCAGAGCGGCTACGGCGGCGCCCCAGATCGCCGGCCGGACACGGACCTTCGTGTTCGGCAAGACGTAGTACAGCAAGAAAAGAGTAACGAGCGCGACCAAGTAGGACAGGACGATGGGGG
>JARRQQ010000534.1:0-3774 GCA_037381725.1 Sedimentisphaerales bacterium | reverse complement strand
CTTGCCAGTATGCAGGTAAGCTCCCTGCTCCAGGTACCGCCGGAAGGCTTCTTGCTTGTCTTTCCCGAAATAATGCAACTTGCCTCTAATCTTCTTGCAATACTGGCCCGTCTTGTGTAAAGTAAGTGGGAATTTGTCACGATGAGTTTTTCTTTTGGCACTGGATTTTGTCATGGTTAACGACCCTATTATATATAGGCGGCGCAGTGAAAACTATGACGGTACTCTATGCCGCGAGCTGGTTGTAGCCAAGGTTGTATTATGACGGAATAGAATTTGTTCTGTATGCTATAAGACCTGGTAGAACAAGTACTTGGAGAGGTGGCCGAGTGGCTTAAGGCAACGGTTTGCTAAACCGTCGTGCGACTGAACGGTTGCACCGGGGGTTCGAATCCCCCCCTCTCCGATTTTCCTCACGTGGTCGGTCTTGGGGTTTGTTGAGACCAAATTTCCACCTGACGCTGAAGAGCCTGCACGCAAACGAAGCTTGGCAAGGCTCACAAAAGAGGAGATCGTCATGCTGAATGCTCAGTTCTGTCGGGTTTTCTTATATCCGTTGTTGTTGTCGCTTATCGGTTTCTTCGGGCAGAATGCGGGGGCACAGGCAGGCCCGGGTCGCGCCGACAAGGCGGTGCTCGATAGCCATTTCAATCGGGAAGGCTTCTTGAAGATTGACGGCAAGCCGCGGCTGATCATTGCGTTGTACGAGTTACCGGGCGACGATGAGAGGCTCAGGGAAGTGGCCGAGAGTGGTTTCAATCTGGTTCGGGCACCGCAAGACGTCGAGGCGCTTGACCGTTTGAGAAGATACGATCTGCACGGGTGGATATGCTTGGGCTCGACGGCGGAGCTGAAGGACGGCGACCGGGACGCAGAGCGGAAGTTGTCACAGGCTATAAATCACTTCAAAGATCATCCTGCGCTGCTGGTCTGGGAATTGCCGGACGAAGCGCTCTGGAACGTCTGGTGGTCCCGCATGCACTGGATCACCACGGGCCAGCAACAAGAGCTCCGCAAACTAATCGAAAAGGCGGGGACGGAAGCAGCAGGCCGAGATCGCGCAAAGTGGCTCTCGCTATTGCGGAAAGCTCATGATTATGACCAACGCGGCTTGTGGAAGCAGGCGGAAGAGATTTATAGTACCCTCTGGAAGGAATTGGGCGCGAAGAATCCCCGTCCGGATTGGAAAATGTCGCAATGTCCGGAACAGGTCGATGAGTTGACGGAGGAAGTGGCCCGAGGTTGCCGGGTCGTCAGGCAATTGGATGGCCGGCATATTCTCTG
Organism: Sedimentisphaerales bacterium; assembly: GCA_037381725.1. Classification (GTDB taxonomy): domain Bacteria; phylum Planctomycetota; class Phycisphaerae; order Sedimentisphaerales; family Anaerobacaceae; genus JAFGTG01. Next base: position 2,490 of record JARRQQ010000534.1, on the reverse strand, counting down.
GCAAAATCATGCCCCGCGGAATTCCGTCCAGAGTCTGCGAGAGTATAACCAGGCTGTTGACGCTGCGGGCTGTGACATCTATCCCGTGCCGTTCAGTCCGAATTCGGGGCATAGTGACTTGAAGGATACGAATCTCACGGCGGTAGGGGCCTATACCGACCGGATGCGGGAGGCGGCGCCGGGCAAGTCGAGTTGGATGGTGCTTCAAGGATTCGGCTGGCGGGATCTCAGCGAGAGCGGAAAGAATGACCCCGATCCTCGCAAGGGCCGGCGGCCCACCTTCTCGGAGACACGCTTCATGGCCTACGACGCGATTGTGCACGGGGCGAACGCCGTTCTTTACTGGGGAACGCACAGCATCGAAAAAGACAGCTCGCTGTGGCGTGATATCATGAAGGTCGCCAAAGAGCTTCGCGCCCTGGAATTCGGGATTGTTGGGGACCCGCCCAAAGAGGCGTCCGTCGCCATCGCGGACGAGACGTATGGTTCCATCGACGGGCAGGGACCTCGGCTGATGCTTCGCAAGACGCAAGACGATTGGGTCCTGATCGCCGTGAATGAGCACAGCCAGGGGATTGCTTTCACGATTCGAGGGTTGCCGAAGGAACTGGAGGGCAAAACACTCTGTCGCCTGTATTCAGAGGAGACACACCTTGTTAAGGGCGGGAGACTTCGTGATGGCATCGCCGGGTTCGGCGTCCACGTTTACGCCACGAGCCGGCGGTTCGAAGTCAAATAACGCGAAGCCAGCCGCATTGGCCGACCCGCTCGTGATTGGAAAGCTGGAAGTTTTTGGACGGAGACATCTTCCTTTGGAGAACACTCTATGGTTGCTCGAATCGTGATCGCATTTGTTATCGCCTGTGTCACTCCGCTTGTCGGCTTGTCAGAATCGCTGCCGCCCGTTCCGGGAACCACGTATGAAGTCATTGATGGCTTCTCGCGTGCGGAGCCGGAGCGGGCGTGGAAACCGATGGCCGGAAGCGCGTCGGCTTCCGTGGTGGACATCGGGGGGAAGAAGGCGGTGCGCATGTCGTGCAATTTCCGGGGGACGAGGATCGATCGTGCTTCGTGGGACTACGACATCAAGCTGGACCTTACGATGTGCAAGGGCCTGCAATTTCTCTTCTTCTGCCGTGACGTGTCGCCCGTGGCCTATTTCACGATGTATCTGCACAGCGGCGACGGCTGGTACCGGAGTCAGTTCGACGCTCCGGCTTCCGACGACTGGTCCGTGGTCACGATTCAGAAAAATGCGGCCGGCATTGAGGGCCAGCCCGCCGGGTGGGGCAAGATCGACACGATTCGCCTCTCAGCTTGGCGAGGTCAGGACATGGATACGGAGTTCTACGTCGCGGCTATGGGCACGTTCGGCAAGGGTGGGAAGATCGTGGTCGTTCGTGGCGATTCGGCGGCTAATCAAACACCTGAAGAACTGGATGGCATCAAGCAATTCGCGTCCGTTGTGACCGGGCTGCTCGACCGAGCGAGCCTGCCGTACGTGGTCCTGAGCGACCTCGATGTCACCTCGGAGCGGCTGGCGGGCATCAAGCTGGTCATTCTGCCATACAATCCGTCCGCGCCGAAGACGCTGGTAGACGAGCTGACCCGGTTTCTTCAGGCTGGCGGCAAGCTGATCGTTTGTTACACGTTGCCCGAAGGTCTTGAACCGATTGTGGGTATTCGCGTTGGTCCGCATGTTCGTCAGGAGTATCCGGGTTACTTCGCATCGATTCGTCCGTGCGACGACGTGCTTGAAGGGATGCCGGCTGTCACCAAACAGGCCTCGTGGAATATCCGCGACGCTTCGGCCGTCGAGGGGCGCAGCCGGGTAGCCGCACAATGGTTTAGCGACAACGGCCAATCCACCGGCAAGGCGGCACTCATAGCCAGCGACAATTGCGTTTTCTTTACCCACGTGCTCTTGTCTGATGACGCATCCACCACGTTTCAACTGTTGCTGGCGATGATCGGAAATCTGGTGCCCGACCTGTGGCGCGATGCGGCCCGGGGCAGTCTCGACCGGGTCGGCCGCCTCGGACCCTACGACGGCTACGACTCGGCAAAAGCGGGCATGAGCGAAGCAGCGTCCGGGGAGCAGCGTGTAAGCAAGGCGCTCAGCGCGGCGGACGGTTTTCGCAGCGAAAGCGAGAAGCAACTCTCCAAGGGCAAATACTCGCAGGCCATTGTCGCCGCTGAAAAGGCTCAGGAGTCATTGATCGACGCGTATTGCATGGCGCAAAAGTCTCTGTCCGGCGAGCACCGTGCGTTCTGGTGCCATAGCGCGTTTGGTGTAGCCGGGATGAGCTGGGACGAGGCGATTCGACGACTGGCTGAGAACGGCTTTACGGCGATTCTGCCGAACATGCTATGGGGCGGTGTGGCGTTCTACGACAGTGACGTCTTGCCCGTCGCGCCCGCTGTCAGAGAGAAGGGGGATCAGATCGCTCTTTGTCTGGCGGCGTGCAGGAAATACGGCGTCGAGTGTCA
>JARRQQ010000533.1:0-6559 GCA_037381725.1 Sedimentisphaerales bacterium | reverse complement strand
TCCACCACTGCTGGGCCTTGATCCTTTCGATGATCCTCTCGGAAAACCTGTACTTCTTGATCTCAGCGGGATTGCCCGCCACGATCGCATAGTCCGGCACGTCCTTCGTCACCACGGCGCCGGCCCCGATCACGGCGCCATCTCCGATCCTTCGCACCTTGGGCAGTATGAGAACGTTCTGACCCACCCAAACGTCGTTCCCGATGACAAGCTCGCTCCGGTCGATCAGCTCGTGTTCGACCTGCCCGAAATAGGGATTGTAGAAATATGGATGCATCGACTTGAACCTCATCGGGTGGTTGCCATTGAATCTCCAGATACCGCCCGCGAACGAACAATAGCGGCCGATCTTCGTGTGAGCGCCTATGCGAAGAGAATCGAAGCAGCCCCCGTAGCTGTACATGCCGACGTCAATGTCATGGTAGTTCAGGAATATGCGCCGAAGTGTGGGTGACAACATTTCTCCCTTTTCGAGTTTGGCGACGATGCGCAAGATAAGGTCTCTTACTCTGCGCATCTTGATCACGTAAAGTCGATAAAGCAAGCCGGATATGACTGTCGCGCTCATCGTGATCTCAATTCATAGAGCACGTTCGGTGCGTCTCGCCTTCGCGAATAGCCCAACGTGCTTCAGCTTTCGGCCCGCACTTATGCGCCGTTAGCTAACTGGAACATGTTCAGTATGTCGGCCCGGATACCCGGGAGAACCTCATCCAATTGCTTGCGAATTTGCTTGCGGTTCTCGAAAGCCGCCTTGACAATGGACAGTAGCTCGTCCTTGTCGCACTGGTACGCATCCGCGACGTATTGCCCCAGGCCGACGCTGTCGAAGACGCCTTTGAATTTCTTGCTGTACGCAATCCCGACGGCGGGTATAGACTGCGAAATAGCGGCAATGCACGAGTGCATTCTCGAACCCATGAAGAAATCACACATACCGATGATGTACTTGATGTCCCTGTGATTGTACGTGCCCTGGGCCAGGAACGCCCGCCCGGGATACTTCTCGTTCAATCTCTCGTAGACCTCCCGGCACGCGCGAGGGTCATCTTCGAGGGGCGCGTGCGGGGTAAATACATGAGGCACGAGTAGGACAAGAGTGCGCTTGTCGGTCATGAGATAGTCGACAACCCCTTCGATCAACTCGCGGTAGTCGGTTTTCAAGCCGAACATGTTATCCCGCGTGTAGCCGCCGCTGAAAAGAAGGCCGCTCACGTTCAGGCCCACGACGATGGAACTCCGCGTGCGGGCCTCGCCAAGCCCTCCGACATCCATCCCGCCGGGCTCACGCGGATCGAGAACAAAAGCGACGTCCGGCGCGAACCGGATCTTTCCGTTCTGCTTGTGAACGCCGAGCAGTTCCTTCGTGTATTCCACTCCCGCGCGGTCTCTGGCATAGACCGTGCGTGCGTGCGTCAGGACGTTCCGGGCCAGTCTCCGGCTCAGTCTGCCCTTGAACGGCCCATACGTTTGCGGAAGCAATATCAGGTCTTTGCCGAACTGGGTCACGATCCACTTTTGGAGGAAACCGTAGATTAGGAACCTTCTCATGCCGTAGATGTCGCTGAAGCTGTCACCGCCCGTAATGTCGAAAACCTTATCCGCCTCGGCCAATGCCTTGACTCGAGGATTCATTGCGCAAAGAAGCCTCTTGAATCCTCTCAACGGGAGTAGCCTCAGCAGCAAAGCATTCAACAGAAGGACACAAAAATGAGACCGCCTGAACACATTCTTACCGAACCGCATATCCAGCGACGTTATGACGACCTGCCGGCCGGATATCTCAAGCGTCATGCTCTTGTTCGCGGTCCCGGTCCCCAACAGGGTCACCTGGGCGTCGGGCCATTGATGGAGGATGATCTTGATACTCGACTCCGCAAGGGCGCTAACGCCCATGTTGCCGGTATCGAACGAAACTCCAAGTAAGCACACTTTCACGTTTTCACCCTTCAAGGTCATTCGCTTCGAATGGTCCGTAGTCTGGTATAAAACCTGGTCATACCGCCTGTCGGCACCCACCTCTGGGGATGAGAGGCATCCCCGAATGGCTGACTGCCAACGCGCCGCCGGCGAGCGTCAATGCGAGCACAAAAGCGCCGATGCCGAGCACCAGCAACGGCTGGTCCACTCTGGACTGTGACAACACGTCAAACACCAGGACGACGGGAATGCAAGCCACCAGGCCGGAGGCGTACGCACCGATGTACTCTCCGAATCGCAAACCGATGGTCCTTCGGCATCCTATGACCTGCATCGAGAGAATAACGAGACTCCCCAGAACTATAGCAAAAGAAGCTCCCAGCACACCCCAGTGCAGTGTGGCGGGGTATATTAGTGTGATGACGATAGCTCGCATAGCAGCGTAGAAGCGATGCAGATGAGGCTTGCCGACTGCCAGGTACATCCCGGCCAGAATCATAGCTCCGTTGCGGGTCACGATCTGCAGACAAAGCACCGCGAATGGAAACGCCATGACCGCGTATCCCGGTCCGTACGCGACAGACAACAGCTCACTGGCACAACAGGTCATGAACGCAATCAACGGCAGTCCGGTAATGGACGTCCAGCGGGTCACTTCGATGATCCCCCGGCAAAGCGAACGCGAATCGTCCTGCTTCTTGGAAAAGGCGGGAAGCAGGATGGGGCCGATGACTCTCATATACAGGTCGGTCGGAAAGTAAGCCAGCATATAGGCGTAGCTGAAGAGGCCCAACTGGTAATCGTCTATCATCTTGCCGAGGATCAGGATAGGCGCCTGAAAACTGATAGCGGTCAGGATCGGCAGGCCGAATATGCCGCGAGCGTACTTCATCAGGTCGCCGAGGCTGTCCCTGTGAATCTTGAACCTGGGCAGGAAGGGAACCAGCACGAAAGAGAACAGGCACAACGCAACCGCCTCGCCCACGAAGCCGAGGACGAGCGCCCAGACGTTCTTGAGCAGCAGAGCCAGAACGATGGTCAGAATCGAGCCGAGCAAGGCGCTGCCCTCGAAAAGAATAACCCTTGTGCCGAACTTGTATTCCTTTTCGAGCACGTACGCGCGGGGACTGATGAACGCCCTGAACGCGATGGCGAGAAAGGACACGCGCAGAAGCGAGACCAACTCGGGCTTGTGATAGAAAGACCCGATCCATGGAGCGACGGTAACGGCAATCCCCGACAGACACAACCCGCGAACAAGCTGCATCCACCACGCCATGTTCAGGTAATCGTCGTTGGCGCCCTTCTTGTTTTGGATCACTGACTGTTTGACGCCGACTTCCGTGAGAGCCTCAAGCGCGATCGAGACACTGAAGACAATGGCCATGACACCAAGTTCGGATGGCGCCAGGATCCGGGCCAGAATCATTCTGCGAACGAACTTGGTGCACTGACCGACGAGCGTTCCGACGCCCAGTTTCATCGCAGCCCGGGCGCTCTTCGCCTTGAGATTACTGCCCTGGACCACACCCATCGCGTTGAAAACGGTCCTGCGTATTGTCGTGGCTAGAACCATTGTAGGCTTGTGTCTTCCGACGTTCGGGCCGACTTCAATTGCCCGCGTGAAACCGACTGATGACTTTAAGGAACGCGCCGAACAGCTCCGGCGCCGGATCCTTTGCTGTGAAGCTCAATCCGCCTTCCCGCCACTTGATCTTCGCCGCCGAGTTCCCGAACAGCCCGGAAACAAGCATCTTCGCGTGGGTCACCGGCGGGAAATTGACGCCCGCGGCCAGGCAGCCGAGTATGGCCTGACCAAATCGCGGATTGAAATCGATGAGCTTCCGAGTGTCGTCTTCCAGATCTATCCGAAAATCAATACACGCGACGCCGTTCCATTTGATGGCCCTGATGAGGTCCCTGGCAAGTTCAATCGTCTTCCCGTCATCGAGAAATTCCATAATCTTCTGAGGCCCAAACGAATGGGCCTTGTTCGACAGGGACCTCTGTAGAGTGTAAGCCAATATTTCACCTTCCCTGCTATACAAGTACAAGGATATGTCCGCTCCCGGAACGTAGCTTTGAAGCATGTATCGGCAGCCTTTGATGACCGCGCCGTCGGCCCACGCACGAGCCAAATCCGACGAATCCTTCAACTCCACGATGCCGTGCCCACCGGCCAGCAGCGTCGGCTTGAGCAACGCCGGGTATTTGATGGAGCCAAGATCGGGATTATCGAGCATCGCATTTCCTGCCTGCCCGACCAGCACGGAGACCGGCACGGGGAAGTCGTTCTCCTGGGCATAGCATTGCAGCGACCACTTGTCGTTAGTCAGACGCAACAAGTCCAAATCCGGCAAGGGCGGAAGGGCCGCGAATTCCGAAAGAGCTTGCTTATTTCTTACCACAAACTCGACACCGAAGTCCGTCACGGGCAGGACGATGTCAATCTTGTGTCGCTCAACCAGGCCTCCAACCGCGCGAACCCACTCATCATCGCCTTCCCTCCCGTGATAGTGACAGCCGGCACAGTGACGACTGAATCGAGCTATCGGCCTGCGGCTTCTTGACAATATGTGAGTAGTGATCGAGGGTTCCGTGCTCAGGCATCGCAACACTTTGACCGTATCCCACGTGTCTCCGTCCGGTATCAATACCGAACTTGGAACCAACCGGTCAGAGCAATCCATCATCACGCCCTCGGAAGATGCGATGCGCCACCTCGGAACGTACTTCGTCCCCGTCAGGCGCGCCTAAAATGTCCCGTAACTCTAATGTTGTCAAACTCTTAGGAGCCGTGATCGACGCGGCCCTTTGCCATGCGGCCCGGATTTATTTCATCGGGTCACCAGAGCGGTTCACATAATCGACGGCCCTCACCCGGCCCGTTTCGTCCGGGAAGAAATCAAGTATCGGCTCCACCATCTCTCGTGCGGCGGTCCGAATCGTATTCTCGAGGACCGAGCTTATCTGGACCTGCGTCACATACCGGGCGGGATTGCCGTTGATATTCGGCGTTCGCCATCCCACGCCCGAAAAAACGCTGTCGTCTGACGTGAGCAGGCCATCGACGATGTAAAAGTTCAAAACAATGATCTCTTCACTGCTCGGCGCAGGTCTGTGGAAACGGTGGATCAGACACGGCACCTCTCTGCCGGCCTCGGAGGTAATCGTAGCCGCTTGTGTGCTGTCATGTACCCACCCGCCCGCAACGTAGCAGATTCGGGGCCGATGCCCCAGCATCGTCCGCGGGTGGGCCGTATAAGCGATGTAGAGGTAGAGCTGCTCGTCGCTGGTCTCGTTCACGTAAAGGCGCTTCAAAGAAGCATCCGTGCCCGCTATCCGCTGAATGTTCGGTGGAATGGGCACGTCTTTACCCACCCACGGACCTATCTGCCTTGGAAAATCCATCAACTCCACGGGCAAGGCCACGGGAGTATCGACGACGAGTCTGAGTCGATGCGACAAAAACCGGTAAGCGACGCCGGAAGATACGACAAGCGTCACGGCTAGAATCCAAATGGGCCATACGGAAGCAGTACACCTTTTGGTGCATATTAACCTGACAATGCCGCCCCGTTTGTTCAAGGGTGTACGTCCAAATGCATACATCGAAGGATATAACTCCAAGGTAGTAGCGGAGATACACACGCTCCCTGCACTCCATAAACTGTCCGCGCACACGCGGCTACCGTGCAAAGCACCTCCTCCGTGAAGGTACTCCGTGATTTTATGGTGCTCATCGGCTTTTTGTCAAGCTCGCATTACCAAAATATTGTGGAAATATCCCCCTCCGGACTTACGTGCCGCCTCAGGGTGACAATCCGCACTTTGCCGGCGACAAGCAGGGCGAGGGAAACGGTCCAAGAATGAAGCAGCGGCGTCGGGGGTCCAAAAAAAGGGCCGTTAGGAACCCTGAGACAATTCCTAACGGCAACCTTAAAATGCACAATCAACAGTCGTATTGATCTGCGACGTTACGACGTTACCCTTTCAGTTGAGCCAGCCTGGCCGTCACATAGGCGGCCACATTCGCGTTCCCTCGCTCAGACAACGGGCGAACGTAATTCGCTGTGGCAAACTGCACCGCCTCGTCCATCGACAGGCCCATCTCGGCGTTCAGGATGCCGATGTATTGTGCAAGAGCCTTGAGATACTCGTCAGCGATGCCGTACTGATTGTCCGTGCCCGCGTTGTCCGCTATGGCCTCGGCGATGGACGCCATCTGCTCTTCTGTCGGCGGCGCCGTGCTCGCTGCAAACTCATTGACAACCTATGTCAGAGCCGCAACGTGCGCCCCGCTGTCGTCCTTCAGGATCAAAGCGGCGTCCCGCAGCCTTTCGTACGTCTCGAAGGGCTGGATATCTCTGGACGAAGCCAGAGCGTTAGCCATCCAGATATTCAGCCCGCTCTCTTTCACACCCAGCTCCTTGGCCACCCACTTGGCCAGAGCCGGACAACCAGAGTACTCGATGTCCCTTCTCTCGAGGCCGGGTGCAACCACGCCACTCTCCGGTATCGGCGGGGCATTGCTGATATTGACGGTGACAGTTCCTGTCGTTACCACGGGGTTGTTGGTTCCGTCGAGTTGGCCGTCTGTCATATCATACGTGAAAGTATCCGTTCCGGTGTATCCAGG
>JARRQQ010000532.1:0-3786 GCA_037381725.1 Sedimentisphaerales bacterium | reverse complement strand
TTCGAGCAAAGCCGGGTCGATCTCGTGGACGCGCGCGGTCTGCTTCTGCGTCTCCGTAACCCAATAACGTCCGTCCTGCTCGATCAGATCGGGGTAGCTGATCCGCGTCTGCGGATCGGGATCGTACAGCAGTATCTCCGGCTGCGACCAATAAATGAAACCATCCTTCTCAACGCCGCCGCATATCCAGGCGGGATTGCGGGCTTGGAAATCCTTGCCGCCGTGATTGTGGAACCAGAAGAGAAACTTGCCGTTGGCGGTCCGCCAGATTCGCGGGCAGGCGCGGGGATGCTTGAACGGCCTGCCGCCGGGCGCGTACGTCGCCGCTTCGGGTTTCGACCAATGATGGCCGCCGTCCCGGCTGTACGAGTGACATGGATAGCCCATCGTCGTCCGGTACATGCAGTACAAGTCGCCATTGCTCAGAGCGACGAGATTGTGCTCTTCCTGGATCGAGCCGAACTCCGGCGCCCGCAGACCATGGTCGCCGTTGGGCAGCATTTGCCACCGGATTGCGGACACGTCCGGCTCGGTCAGAACGTTGTCGGAACGAAAGAACCATCCCTCGCCGTTATCGAGCATGTACCGGCCCAGTTTCGTGAAGCCGAAGAAAACTCGGTTCTCATAGACGATCGGCTTGCCGATGCCCCACATGATCTGGACGCGGCCGGCCCAGTCGTTGGCGCGATCGCACGCCGTAACGCGCACGGGCAAACGGTAGCGATCGGACCACGTTCGGCCGTTATCGTCGGAATACCGGTAACAATACCAGCCCAACATGTCCGCCCGAATCCTCTTGCCATTCGGCAGAGTGGCAACATTGTCACCATTGTAGTCGTAAAAGGCATAGACCCGTCCGCCCGGCGTGACCAGGGGCATGACCCACGACGCCTGCGGTCCGTTCGAGGGCTCGATATCAATCAGCTCGGACCAGGTGTGCCCCTTGTCGCTACTGATCGTAGCCACGACGTGCTGGCGGGGCTTGCCCTCAGGCCCGGAACCGGTTGTCAGCGTGCAAAGCCAGTTGCCGTCTTTGGTGACGACGACGTAGGGCTGGTCGGCATAGTTCTCACTGGGGATTTCGAGACCGCAGCGGATGTTCCGCCAATCCGAAGCAAAAGCCGCAACGCCGGACAACAAACCACCGCCGGCTACAAGCACCGCCAAAATGATCTTCAAGCCTGATAACCTACGAGCCATTCCACTGCTCGATCATCTTTTGGATTCTTTCCGGATTCCAGCGATTGGATTTAGGGAAGTCCTGGTTCGCTTCGAGCTCCTCGACGGACGGCGTCTTCGACGGCACGCCGTTGGGCGGGACCTCGATCCCGGCTACCCAAATCAAACCGTTCAACACCACTTTGCGAAAATCATCGTGCGCCCAGTTGTAATGCCAGTGCCCGCCGGTAAAGCCGAAGCCGCGACCGCCGCCGGGGCGCTCGAACGCCCAGGCCACGTGCTCGGGCATGCCCATCCGCGCGCGGACGTGCGGATTGGCACCGTGGGCGTCGTTGCCCTCTCGATGGGCACTGTCCGGCGGAACCGTGGTCAAAATGGGCGTGACGTTCTGCATGTTCTCGACGAACCGCATATGGTAGTACCATTCGTCGTTTAACGTGAAAGGTCTGACGCCGCGCGTGATCGGGTGATCGGGCAGCTCTTTGAACTCAGCTCTATAAGTCGGATTGACCGACCAGAAGGTCTCGAAATACCCGCCGATCCAATTAAGCATACAATCGCCCGGCTTGCCCTTGGGCATCTCGACGGCGTAATGGAGCATGGCGATGCCCGTACCCTCCTTTGCCAACTCGTTTACCTGGTCGAGGTGGCGCACCGCGACGTGCCCGCCGCCGCCGTCGCAGAAGATGGCGAGCGCGTCGGCGTTATCGAGCGCGGTCGGGTCCTTGGGCCAGCCGTTCGTGTACACGGTCGCGAGCACTTGCGGCACGTTTTCGTTCAGCCGATCTGCCAGCAACAGGCAGCCGGCCTTGTGCTCGTGGGCGCCATAGCCGTGGCTGGGCCCGCCCGCCACCAGGACGATCTTCTTTCGATCTTCAAGCTTAAGGCGTTTGAGGTAAATGTCTTTGAACTGAACCGTCAAGGGCGGGCCAGCGTGCAATTGCAACGCCAGTACGCCGGAGAGATCGCGATTTCTCCGGTCGTCGTCGATCACTTCCGCCGTCACCATGCCGTTTATCTTCAGAACAATATGGCCGCCGCGAGCAACGACGTCATACTCGTTCCAATCATCCTTCTTGATGTTCGCCATCAAGGCATCGGCGTCTCCGAGAGACGTGTGGGTCATCTTGCCGTCGGTGGCGATCACGGTCTTCTGCCCGCGCTCGGCGAGCATCCCCCGGCCAAGCTCGTCGTAAAGCGCCCCGGCGTAGCGGCCCGCCAGGTCGATATCCGCCTGGTACCCGACGGCGTGGCCGTCAGGCTCGACCCGGCTGCGAATCTGGATACCCGAATTGGCCGATTGCGCACCGGTGATGCGGTATTTCAGCATCAGCTCGAAGTCGTCCACCTCGCCCAACTGCCAGACGAGAAACTGATTCGTCGTCACCGGGTGCTGCTCCGTGGAACGAGCGGTAATGGTCCCATCTTGCACCGACCAATAGCTCATATCGCCGGCTTTCCAGCCCTCGAGGGTCCTGCCGTCGAAGATGGGCTTGAAGCCGGGTTCCTGAGCCATCACCGCACTAACGAAAAGACCCAAAGAAACGGCCCAAATTAAGCGTACACTTACTGCGCGCATAACACTTTCTCCTTTCCCGTCTTGGAACAAGGGCGGGACGCCCGCGACACGTCACGCCGCGGCTTGCCACTGTTCTCTGATCAGCCTCAGGCTCTCGGTGTAGACTTCCTCGGGGCTGGTGGACAGATCTCGCCAGACGCGTGTGGCCGCCGCTAAGGCCGGCAGTGCCCGCCCGAACGCTTCAACCGTCAGCCAGCCATCGTAGCCTGCCGAGCGCAGCGCCTTGAACGTGCCCGTCCAGTCGACCTGTCCCTTGCCGGGCGTGCCGCGGTCGTTCTCGCTGATGTGCACGTGCCTGATGATGTCAGCATTCGGGCCGATACACCCGACCGGGTCTTTCTCTTCGATGTGGGCGTGGAACGTGTCGTACAGGACGCCATAGTTGGGCTTGTTGACGCGCTTCACGAGGTCCGCCGCAGCGGCCATCGTGTTGAGGAAGTAGCACTCGAAGCGATTGAGATATTCCACGGCCAAAGTCACGTTCGCCTTGGCGGCGTAATCGGCGGCCTGCTGGTGCACCTCGGAGACGTGCTGCTTTTCCTCCTCGGTCGGCGCTGCGCCCGTGAAGACACCTAACGGCTGATAGAACGGCCCGCACAGAATTTGCGAGTCCAGAGCCTGCGAGCAATCGACCGCCCACTTGAGATGTTCGAGGCCGCCTTTGCGGTGGTCGGCGTCGGGGCTGATGGGATTGTGCTCTTCGTCCGGGATGATCGTCACGGAAGTGCAGCCAAGACCGCTATCCTTGACCGCCTGGCTGACCTTCTCGAAGTGAGCAACATCTCCGCCGAAAAGCGGAATCTCCACGCCGTCAAAACCTGCCTTCTTGAGCACCTCCAGCCGGGGAAAATCTTCCTCCGTCACGTGCCCGGTCCACAACAACATATTGAATCCAGCCTTCATTTAGATTTCTCCTTTATCTCAAAAAGGTTAAGATGCCGAGGGGAAAGAATCTCCTTTTCGTGGGCCAGATCCCTCGGCTTCGCTCGGGATGACACTTACGTGTCACTTTAGTCACTTTAGGCACT
>JARRQQ010000531.1:0-7668 GCA_037381725.1 Sedimentisphaerales bacterium | reverse complement strand
GGTTCCTTACGCTCGGGTTCTATGAGCCATTGTTCCGTTCAAGGCGGTCAGGTACAGGGTGAAAGAATGGTAGGGGGTATGGTCGGATCAAACTATGGAATCATTTCTGATTGTTATACGACCTGTACAGTTGGGCCGGGAGAGCAACGTTTCCTGGAGAGTATTCACCCGTCATTTGATGAACGCGAATCTTTCGGCGGCCTGGTGGGAATAAATAGTGGAGAGATTTCAAATTGCCATGCAATAGGTGAGGTCTCAGGAGAAAAGAGCGTTGGCGGTTTAGCCGGAGAGACTTACGGTGTTATATCGAATAGTCAATCAAGTGGTAACGTTTCCGGTGATGCCGTTATTGGAGGGCTGGTAGGAGAAAACAGAAGAACATCCAGACTCTCCAACTGCTGCTCCACCGGACACGTTTCAGGAAGAAATATTATTGGTGGACTTGTCGGTTCCACCTCGAAAGAATGTCATATTGACACCTGCTATGCTACCGGCAGTATCTCCGCAGAGGAAAATGCCGGCGGCCTGGTAGGATTGAACGAGGGCGATATCTCCACATGCTATGCAACTGGCTTGGTGCTGGCCGACGCCAACTGTGCCGGTGGTCTTGTCGGGTTCAATGGCGGTACAATCCGTATGAGTTGTGCTCACGGCTTTGCGTCAGCTAACGATCGCATTGGTGGATTGGTTGGATTCAATTTGAAAGAAGAAATGTTTCTCAACTACGATCCTGTTGTTATTGACAGCTACGCCAGAGGCAGTGTGCGCGGTAAGGATCTCGTCGGCGGTCTGATTGGTCTTAATCAAGGAGGCACTGTGTTGAGATGCTACTCGACCGGCAGAGTGAAAGGGATAACTGGAGACAGTTGGATAGGCGGGCTGGTCAGTGCAAACAGCAAGGGTGGTCTTGTTGAAAACTCCTTCTGGGATACCGAAACCAGCAGTGTGAACCGCAGTGAAGGGGGAACGGGAAAGACTACGTCTGAGATGCAGAATATGTGGATGTATCTCAACGCGGGTTGGGACTTTGCAGGAGAAATGTTCAACGGTATGAACGATGCCTGGCAAATGTGCTGCGGTCGCCCGATCTATCCAAAACTGGCCTGGGAGGAGATACTCGTGGGTGATTTTGTTGATCCAGAGGGGGTTGATTTCCTCGATCTTGTTTTCTTGGCCGATCACTGGTTACAAACCGTAGCATTGCCGTGCAGCAGCCCCGATGTAACCTTTGACGCACCCGTTGACATTAAGGATTTTGCACGCATGGCACAATACTGGGGGCGAGGTGTGAGAGACACCGTCTTCGAGACGGCGCTTGACGAGCCGCCGGGCTGGACGATGGAAGGACAATGGCAATTTGGTGCGCCCGTCGGTGGCGGCGGTTCCGTGGAAGGCCATCCCGATCCCACCGCCGGCTGCACGGGCGACAACGTCTATGGTGTGAATCTTCAGGGAGACTACACCGTCGTTGTCGATGGACCTCACTATTTGACCGCCGGTCCATTCGACTGCCGCCTCTATCGTGACGTCAAACTTGAGTTTGCACGCTGGCTCAATACGGATGAAGCCGACTACGTCCTCGCCATGATTGAACTCTCTGTCGATGGAATTACATGGGCACCGATTTGGAGATATGAGAATATGGAAACTTTTCTTATGGACGATACTTGGCAGGCGGTTGTTTACAGTCTGGGCGCAATAGCCGACTACCGAGAGAACCTTTACATTCGTTGGGGCTATGAGATCAAGGATATTGAGGCATGGCCCATGTCGGGGTGGAATATCGATGACGTCAGGCTGTCGGGAGTGCGGCAGTGATAAAACGCGAGAAGCAGACTCATCTATCGGGTAATAACAGATTTACTCCGTCCGCGTGGCCCGGAGTGTCATTATCTACTCATCATTTCTTTGAAGGGATAGGAAAATGGACAGAAAAGCAAATCAGGTAAGGTGGCTGTCGTGCGCGTTGCTTCTTCCGGCGGTGGCTTGCATGGCTGCGCAGGGTGCGGTCATCTACGTCGATGCCAACGCCGATGGTTTGAACGTCGGTACGAGCTGGGAACATGCCATTGATTCCCTGCAGGACGCGCTATTGCTCGCCTACTTCTCTGATAAGCCGGTTGAAATACGCGTGGCTGAGGGCACATACACGCCCGACCAGGGATTGGGAATCATGCCCGGGGACACGACGGCTTCATTTCAACTCATTGACGGCGTGACCATCAAGGGCGGTTACGCTGCCAACTTGAGCGGCCATCGGGGCCAGCCTGACGTCCGCGACCATAATCTGTACAAGAGCATCCTGAGCGGCGACCTCAACGGTGACGATGGTCCGGAGTTAGACACGATTGACGATAATAGCGATCACGTCGTGACATCCAGTGAAAATGACAGAACGGCCATGCTGGATGGTTTCACGATCAGCGGCAGCGGGATCGGCAGGCCCAGTGCCTCACCGAATGACCATACCGGGGGGATGTACAACGATTCGAGCGGCCCGACCCTGGTTAACTGCACGTTTACCGGCAACCTCGCCGCCGAAAGAGGCGCCGGCATGTACAACAACCGCAGTAATCCCACGCTGCTCAACTGCACGTTCAGCGAAAACAGTGCGCCGGACCGCGGCGCCGGGATGTACAACGCCGACAGCGGACCGGTCCTGATCAACTGCGTATTCGCCGGCAATACTTCGGGTATGAGTGGCGGAGGGATGTACAACGAAAAGAGTGTGCCAACATTGACCAACTGCACTTTCACCAACAACTCGACGGGTGGTGGTGGCGGCGGCGCGATGTACAATGAAGCTCCACGCAAGGCAGCGGAGCAGGCTTGTACAACAACGCGAGCAAGCTGATGCTGCTTGGCTGCACTTTCGGCGAAAATTTGGCGTCAAGAGGCGGCGGGGGGCTGTACAATGATAACGCCAGCGAAACGAGCTTGACTCACTGTATATTCAGCGGCAATCAGGCCAGGGACGGCGGTGGAATAGAAAACCTCCGCGGCAGCTCCTCGACGCTGCTCAATTGCACGCTCAGTGCCAACCACGCGACACATGCAGGCGGCGGAATATACAGTACCGAGGACGGTTTCGTAACACTGGTCAACTGCATTCTTTGGGGTGATACGCCGGACGAAATCCTGGGCGCAGACGGCGGTGGAAGGACCGGACTTACCACCGGAGTAAGGGTCTCGAACAGCGACGTGCAAAACGGTTGGCAAGGCAATAATCTCGACAGCGATCCGTTGTTCGTCGATCCAAACAATGGTGACTTCCATCTGAAGTCTCAGGACGGCCGGTGGGACCCGGCGAGTCGAGCCTGGGTCATTGACGAGGCAAGTAGCCCGTGCATCGACACGGGCAGTCCGGATGAACCTGTGGGCCTTGAACGTTTTCCCAATGGCGACCGAATCAATATGGGCGCCTATGGGGGCACGCCGGAAGCGAGTCTGACGCCGCAGTTCCTTTTGCCGATGCCCGGCCGGGCTTCCAATCCCAGCCCTGATGACGGGGCCGACAACGTGGACGTCGAGAGGATATTGAGCTGGACGGGCGGCGCGGGCGCCGCCTTTCACGACGTCTATCTTGGCACCGACGGGGACGCGGTCACCGATTCGGATGCCGCCGATACGACGGGCGTGTATCGAGGACGTCTGGATAGTACGAGTTATGCACCCTCCGAGGCTCTCGAATGGAGCCAGACGTACTACTGGCGCATTGATGAAGTCGATCGTGATGGCCGGATAACGACGGGTGAGCTCTGGACATTCACTACTTCAAGACCACCCAAAGGCCGGGCGTGTTTCACCGCGGACACCGGCGTCTGGGTTGACGGCAAACTTGTTCCCATATCAGAGGTGGCTCCGAGACAAAGCATTTGTCGCACAGACTGCCTGGGCACGATTCAAGAGGTCCAGCAGCACACCGGAATCTTCGCGTGCTACGACCTTTTATTGGAAAGCGGGAATTGTATCACCGTAGCAGAGAATCACTACTTCCTGGCGGAATCCGGGCAATGGGTCTCGTTGCACGAGCTAAAAGCGGGAACGAAACTGAAAACCTCAGAAGGTTCTGTCGAGATCGTCAGTGTGAATAGAAGGCCCGTGCCCTACGTGGGCAAGGTCTACAATCTCAGAATCACAGGCTCCGACCGCTACCTCGTCGGCCGAGACGTGGTAATCGTGCGCGATCATTAGTGAACGAGATTCATTCCTATGGGAAGAAAGGGTCTCACGCTGATCGAGTTGCTGGTGGCCATTGCGGTCATCTCGTTATTGATCGCATTGCTCATCCCGGCCCTTCGCGGCGCGCGAGAGCTTGGCCAGCGTACCGTTTGCCTGAGCAATCTCAAGCAGCTCACCCTGGCGTGGACCGCCTACGCGACGGAATACGATGGTAAGCTTGTCAAAGGCAGTGCTTTCAGCACAGAACAGCGGGGACGTATCATTGTGAAAGGCTGGGCGGGCAGGGCCTTTCTACCCTTCGAGAGTCCTACACGCGCCGACCTGATAGCACACCCCGACAAAGGCGCCCTGTGGCCCTGGATCAAGGATATTGACGTCTATCGGTGTCCTCGCGGCCGGGCGGGCCATGCTCTAACGTATACAATAGTCTCCGCCGCAAATGCCGGCAACAACGTGGAAGGAACGTACGCGCTGCATACCGGAGGCCGCGAGTGGGAGCGGCTCGGCAAACGCGTTGGCTCGACAGTATTGCTCCTGAGGAAACTCACGGATATTGTCAGCCCAGGCGCCGGGCAGCGTGCCGTTTTCATCGATACAAGCCAGTTCGACAGCCAGTTCTACGTTCATTATCTCTATCCCATGTGGCGCTACAATCTCCCGCCAAAGCACCATCGTGACGGAGTAACGCTCTCGATGGCCGACGGGCACGCCGAGTACTGGAAGTGGAAAGGCGGCGAGACCCTGAACGTGCCTCGCACACTACTGCCTGTGGGCGACGTATGGTGTGAAATGGTCGATGGGCCGCCGGTACCGGGATGGATGGGCTACGAGCCGCAGACCAAAGAGGGCTTGTATGACCTGCAAAGATTGCAAAAGGCCACGTGGGGTCGATTGGGTTATTCAGTTGAGAAAAATCCGTAGAAAATAAGCAGATCATGCCTCCCAAAAAGGATTTGCCCGTTCAAAGCGATTGCGAATTGCGTGACTCTTGTGGCGGCGATAGTATATGGCGTGCAAGGTTTTGCGACTATGCCGCCAAGGTGTGTGAAGATTCTGCTAACAGGCTCACCGGGCTGTGGGAAGACCACGGCGATCATGAAGATCGTCTCGGCTCTTGACCCTCGAGAGATAGCTGGTTTCTATACACAGGAGATTCGACGGAATGGCGCCCGCAAGGGTTTTTCGTGGAACCGCCTGGACGGTGCCGCCGGAACGCTCGCCCACGTGGACGTCAGGGGATGCTTCAAGGTCGGCAAGTATGGCGTTGACGTGGACGGCTTCGAGAGGGCGGTAGTGCCGATACTCGGCGCTGAGCGTACCGGTGCCGAGCTGTTTATTGTCGACGAGATCGGCAAGATGGAGTGCCTCTCGGAGAAGTTTGTTGGCGCGGTCCGGCGGCTCTTCGCGTCCGACAGGTCGGTTCTGGCGACGGTGGCAAGAAAAGGCACGGGGCTTATCCGTGAAGTGAAAGACTATCCCAGCATAAGACTGTTCAAGCTAACGCACGAGAATCAACCCGAAACGATTGCCGAAATCCTGCAAATCTTCTCAGTTTTGAAAAGGCCCTCATAATAAATGAAACCTAGCCGGAATTCCTTTGAAGTTGCCGGGGCAGATGGGTGCAAAGGCGGCTGGTTCGTTGCTACTTTATCAGCAACGTTGAGCGACCCGTCACAGGCATCTTGTGTTTACACGTTGGAAGACGTTTTCGTAGAAAGCACCTTTGCCGGTGTACTCTCGAAGACGAGGGATTGCAGGTTGGTCTGCGTCGATATCCCTATCGGCCTCGGTGACGGCGAGAAACCGCGCCAGTGTGATATCGCGGCGCGCACGCTCCTTGGCCGATGTGCCAGCAGTGTATTCCCCGTGCCGATCAGGCCGTGCCTCAGCGCCGCTGATTATGAGACGGCCTGCAAGATCAGCTTCGAACGCATCGGCAAGAAGCTGAGCAAGCAGAGCTTCGGGATAGTAGCAAAGATTCGTCAGGTGGACGCTTTAATGACCCCCGCGCTTCAATACCACGTACGTGAAATTCACCCGGAAGTCTCGTTCTGGGCGCTCAATGGCAAACGGCCCATGCCGCAAAACAAGAAGACCATTCCCGGCCAAGTCCATCGCCGTAAAGTGCTTCAGGAAGTCCTCGCCGGCGTGGACGGAGTCTTGACGCAAACGCCGGCACGCGGCTATGTAATGGACGATGCCCTAGATGCCCTGGCTGCAGCGTGGACAGCCGGGCAAGCCGTCCACAGTTCATATCAACGGTAGCAGGGGGGAAGGGGGCGGACAGATACTGCGCACGAGCCTGACGCTGGCCTGCATCACCGGCAAGAATCTCCATATCGAAAACATCCGTTCCGCGCGGCGCAATGCGGGCCTGGCGAAGCAACATTTGAGCTGCGTGCACGCTGCATGTCAAATCTGCGCCGGCCATTGCCGAGGTGCGGCGGTCAGTTCACAAGTCCTCGATTTCCAGCCAGGGTCTGTACGTGGCGGCGATTTTTCCTTCGATATCGGCTCGGCGGGCTCGGTGTCGCTGGTCATCCAGACCGTCTTACCAGCCTTGTTCCTGGCTGGCAAACACTCTACCGTCACCGTGACGGGCGGAACGCACAATCCGTGGGCGCCACCGTTCGACTTTCTTCGCGAGACGTTCTTGCCTGCCGTTGCAACCGCCGGCTTCCGGGCCGATTGCCAGCTCGTCAAGCACGGCTTCTTCCCCGCCGGCGGCGGCAAGATCCTCTTCGACATCGAGCCGTGGCACAAAGACACCGGCCAGACAATCGACCTGTGCAGACCAAACAATAACACAGAAATCCACGCCCGGATCTACACCGCAAGACTCCCCGAGCACATAGCTCGAAAACAGAAAACGCTCCTGCTCCAAAGCAAGCTGAATATCAGGCACATCGAGCACATCGAGGTCACGGACTCCGACGGCCCGGGCAATTGTCTGATGATCCGGCTCTGCGACGGCAGAAAGACGGTTTTCACCGCCTTCGGCATGCGCCGAAAGCCGTCACGGGATGTCGTCAACGAGGCGGTCACCCTTGCCTCCAATTTCCTCGCCAGCGGCGCCGTCGTCGATCGCTTCTTGGCCGACCAGCTCCTGATCTACATGGCCCTTTGCAAGACCGGCTGCTATACAACGGACGATCTCTCCACTCACCTGACCACCAACATCGAAACCATCAAGAAGTTCCTTCCGGTCGATTTCAAAACAGAAAAGGAGAACGGGATTTACCGGATTTCCTGTGCGCCGTCATGAGAAGCTTATTGTTCGTTGGTAGCGTATCACCGCCGGGTTGCTCTCTTGTCTCCACATCGCGCAATAGAGCCATAACGTCACCGTGTCCCCGCCGGGCCGTCCAGTACAGAGGCATGGAAGTGGCCTCGGGCTTCTTCCGGCAGCCGCCCGCAAGAAGCACACACGCCGAGCTCAGGCAGACGAAGCTACTAGTCCTCACTTTCAGTCTCCTCAAGCGCGCA
>JARRQQ010000530.1:0-3794 GCA_037381725.1 Sedimentisphaerales bacterium | reverse complement strand
TCGATGTCGAAGATTTGAAATTCCTGGCCGAACCTTTGTTAGAGGAAGTCATCGATCCGAAGCTGATGGCTCACTGGCCTTTGGATGAGGCTGAGGGAATGGTTGTTGCCGATGGTTCAGGGGGCACCGACGGCTATGCTTTGGGCGATCCTGTTTGGTTACACGACGGTGGACAAGTCAATGGCGCGCTTCAATTGGACGGTATAGATGACTATGTGGTCACAGGGGCCGCTCCGAACCCGGAAGGGAACTCTTACAGCGTTTTAGCCTGGATCCAAGGCGGCGCGCCCGGCCAGGTTATTTTGTCGCAATTGGGTAAGGCGAATTGGCTTTGCACAGATCCATCTGCGGGAACGTTGATGACCGAACTTACCGTTACCGGTCGGGATGGCCGTTCACTCGGCTCAGAAGCCGTCATCACAGACGGCAACTGGCACAGAATCGGCTTTGTCTGGGATGGCTCATTCAGAAGGCTCTACGTCGATGGTGTCATCGTGGCGGAGGACGCACAGGACAACCTGGATATTTCATCAAATGGACTCTACTTCGGAACCGGCAAGGCCATGGAATCCGGCACCTTCTTCTCCGGCCTGATCGACGACATCCGCATCTACAACCGAGTCGTGAATCCCTGAGAAATCGCAACGTTTATTCAACAAGCCCTGAGAGGGGAGAAAGAGAGGTGTCAATGAAAGGATTTTTTCGTTGTCATGCCGAGCGTAGTCGAGACATCTGGCTACATGAGAGATTAATTCCACAATCGCAGCCAGATTCCTCCACTTCGTCCCAGCTTTCGCCGGGACTCCGGTCGGAATGACATTCGTACGGTTATTCAATGTTTTGGTTTGCCTTCATAGGCAGAAAGTGAGGTGTCGTATGTTTTGTTTGAATGATTACAGAATGAGATTAGTCGTATTTGGAATTGTCGCCGCTATTGTCATTATCGGCGGACGTGCGAAGGCGGATTTTACCTTCGGCGAGCCCACGAATCTGGGACCGACGGTCAACGATAGTTCCGTTGCGGATTTCTTCGCCTGTCCTTCCGCCGACGGTTTGGTGCTTTATTTCATTTCCGACCGGACTGGCGGGGAAGGACCTGGAGACTTATGGGTGACCACACGTGCATCAACGATTGAACCTTGGGGAGAGCCTGTAAACCTTGGGTCACCTGTCAACACTCCGGAATATGAAACGGGTCCGACTTTGTCTGCAGATGGCCTTGAGCTTTACTTTACCGGATTATATCCAGATGGGTTCCACATATTGATGAGCAAGCGCCCTACAAGAAACAGTCCTTGGGGCGAGCCGGTCAGCCTGACATCCCTCCTCTACATGGACAGCGAGACGCTTGTAGTGTGTCCAAGTCTTTCAGGCGATGGCTTGGAGATGTACGTTGCCGTTGGGCATTCGGAGCCAGTCAATGAATGGAGCGTAGCCGTGGCCAGACGCGACAGCATAGATACTCCTTGGCAAACACCTGTCCGTCTTGGACCGGAAGTCAATAGTTGGTGCTGTCAAGGTCATCCGGGGATTTCAAGTGATGGCCTCCTGCTTGTTTTCAACGACATCTTTCCCTGTCCTCCTCGTCCACATGGCCTTGGTGGTAGAGACATATGGTTCGCCAGGCGCGCCAGGGACGGGGATTGGTGCACGTCCATGAATCTTGGGGCCCCTGTAAATACTGCGTTCTGTGATGAGGATTTTGCCAAGATTTCGGCTGACGGCTCAACGCTCTACTTCACGCGTTTTCTTCACACGGCAACGGGAGAGATGGACTGGGAAACGGGAGATCTATATCAGGCACCGATCATCCCCATTGTTGACTTCAATGGCGACGGTATTGTCGATTCTGCCGACATGGTCATCATGGTGGACCACTGGGGCACAGACGATTCACTCTGTGACATCGGCCCGATGCCCTGGGGGGATGGTGTTGTCGATGTCGAGGACCTGATTGTTTTGGCGGAGCATTTCTTTGAGGAATTCCCTCCGGCTCAATAGGTTGCATATCGAAAACAGGGAGAAGTAAAACGCCCAATATAGCCGAAGGGCTGGCAGCCAGCGGAGGGACTGCCAGCCCTCTTTTGTCCGTATTATTATGAAGACCTGTTCCTCGATCAGCGGGATGGAATTTACTCGTCGTCTTGGGGGACGGGTGAGACGCTCTATGATATCAGCCCGATGCCCTGGGGAGATGGGGTCGTGGATGGTATGGAAGCCAGTGATTGGCCGATGTGGTTCACGTGGTGGGACGGTTGGATCGATCCGAACAACGGCAGTTCGAGTGTATTCTACCCGGAGGCGGATATTGTCCACGGCGGCGAACAGTCCATGTATCTATTCTATGACAACAGCCCAGCACCGATCTCCCGGGTCCTGCGTGTGTGGAATTCTCCCCAAGATTGGACCCAAAAGGGCGTTCAAACCTTGAGTCTATGGATTCATGGAGGACCAGGTAATATGGCCGAGCCTTTGAAAATCTGTTTGGGAGACAGTGCAGACAACGCGGTTGTGATCGAGCGTCCTGATTCGGATGTACTTATGTCGGATGCCTGTTAGCAGTGGTCTATTCCACTGGCCG
Source organism: Sedimentisphaerales bacterium (assembly GCA_037381725.1). Taxonomy (GTDB): domain Bacteria; phylum Planctomycetota; class Phycisphaerae; order Sedimentisphaerales; family Anaerobacaceae; genus JAFGTG01. The sequence goes on along the minus strand of JARRQQ010000530.1, from coordinate 1,213 downwards.
AGGTCGGTGGAGTGAATCTCGGAGAGACCACGACCATGACGATTGTGATTGGTGACGATGCCACAGAGGAAGGAGACACGGGTCTGGTATACACCGATGAAATTGGCCTCTATCCGGTATCAATGTAGGATATACCGCCAGAGCGATTGACACAGGCTGATGAGGCGATGCTATTACATGAATTCGGGGCCAATACCTGGTGATCCGATATAGGCCCCAGTGTTCTTCTCCAGTCCTGCCAATGATATGCGCATCTATGACGTGGCCTTGAGAACAGAAAACTGTGTCCCTGACACAATAAGTCACTTGCCGCGATTTTGGATGAGTAACAGATGTCTTTGTTATATCACAAAGCGGATTCACCAACTGGACCGTGAGTACTGCAGGGTGATATCCGAAACATCAATCGCTTGTTGAGCAGATACAGGAAACAAGCTCACTCATAGAACCATCATCAAGCTGGCTCTGGGATTTCAGTAAGTCTTTCGGCGTCAGTTGATCTGTGTTGCCCAGCCGTCTACGAACTTCCTCCATCCAGGAAACCATCGCATCGACAACTTCTGGATCGAAATCATATCGAGATGAATCCGTCAATATCCTAACCGCCTCGGCGAGCGTCCGTGAATGATGATAGGATCGGCTTGCAGTTAAGGCATCAAACGAATCTGCGACGGCCAAGATACGAGCACCGAAGGGTATAGCTCTGTTCGATAAACCATCCGGATAACCTTGGCCGTTCCATTTTTCATGATGACTTCGAACGATGGCAATTTCATCTTCCAGGAAGGTCATCTTTTCCAGGATGCGAACGCCAATAAGAGGATGTCTTTCGACAATATGTCGCTCACGGGGTGTCAACTTGCCCGGTTTGGTGAGAATTGCATCGGGTATCCCAATCTTCCCGATATCGTGAATCATTGCGGCGCGGCGAAGAGTCTCCAGTTGCCCAGGAGCGACCTTCATGGCCTTGGCGATACCGACAGTATAATGCATAACATTTTCAGAATGCTTTTTCGCATAAGGGCTTTTCGCTTCGAGGGCCTGGACCAGCCCCCAGATGCTTTCTATAAACATCCGCTCGGTCTGTTCCGACAGACCAGCGATGCGTCTTTTGAGCCTTTTAATCTTTTCGACGTCGATATCTCCTGCTTGCAAGATCTTTGACATATTCTTGTTCCAAAGCTTAACGCAGTTTCGTCCGGCACTTTTCGCT
>JARRQQ010000529.1:0-3796 GCA_037381725.1 Sedimentisphaerales bacterium | reverse complement strand
ATCCCCACGACCTGAGCACCCTGCCCGGGAAACAAAAAAGCCGTACTCATGACTTGCACCTCACGTGACGTGTGTCGTATTGCACCTGAACTGGCCGACAGCCGCCGCAATACGCCATGCGCATGATGAACCCCTAAAACTCAATCAAGTTAGCTCCCCACGTTAATCCCGCACCGAAAGCCACCAGAATAATGAGATCGCCCCGTTCGATCCTTCCCGTCCTGACGCACTCATCAAAGGCGATGGGGACGGAGGCCGCCGACGTATTGCCATATTTGCTGATGTTGATGAAAACCTTCTCATCAGGCAGGTTCAGGCGCTTGGAAGCGGACTCGATAATCCGAGCGTTCATTTGATGCGAAATCATCATTTTGACGTCGTCAATGCTCAATTTGCAGGCTTTCAGGCAGTCGTTGACCGTCTGCACGATTCGGCGAATCGCCTGTTGGTAGACTTCCCTACCCTTGATCTGCATGTAGATCTTTTTCGGATCGTCAAGTTCCTTATTCGCCGGGTGGCGGGAGCCGTAGGCCTGACAGCACAGGGCGTCCCATCGGTCCCCGTCCGAGTGCATCGCGGTATACAAAATACCTTTGCGTCCGTCATTAGCCCGTTCGAGCACGATCGCTCCGGCGCCGTCTCCGAACAGGATACAGCTAGTCCGGTCGGTCCAGTCCGTGATCTTGGTGAGCGTTTCGGCTCCGATAACAAGAGCGTTCTTGATTCGCCCCATTTCAATGAATTGCTGTACCACCGCCAAGCTGTAGATGAAACCGCTGCACGCCGCTGCAAGGTCGAAGACCCACGCTTTGTTAGCTTGAATCTCGCGCTGGACGAACGACGCGGTGGAGGGAAAAACCATCTCGGGCGTGATCGTCGCAACGATGATAAGCTCGACGTCGGACGGATCGAGATTAGCCTCGGCCAGAGCCCTCCTCGCCGCTTCCGAAGCCAGCGTAGCGGTTGTCTCGTCGTCTCGCGTGATATGCCGAGTCTTGATGCCCGTCCGCGTCGTGATCCACTCATCCGACGTGTCCACCATCCGAGCCAGCTCGTCATTCGAGAGGGTCTTCTCCGGCGCATACGATCCATGTCCGGTAATGACTGCACGGTAAGCCGGGGCGCCGCCCTGGGTTCTACTGTTCATCAGCGGTCCTTACACTGCCCCCGGAGAGATATTCGACGATCTTGTCGTTGATTTTTTCCGTATAGAATTTTTTGGAGGCCAAAATCGCATTTTTGATTGTTCGACCCTGACTTGAGCCGTGGCAAATGATTGCTGTGCCGTTGATACCCAGCAACAGCGCGCCGCCATATTCGTTGTAGTCATATTTCGTGTAGATCCTCGTCATGACGGGCTTGAATTTCATGACCAGCGGAAGCTGCTCCTCCATCAATTCCATTTTGATCGCCTTGAACAAACCATCGACGAGCCCCTCGGCCAGCTTCAAGATCACGTTCCCAACAAAACCATCCGAAATGGCGACGTCGCAGGCGCCTCTGAAAATGTCCCGCCCCTCGATGTTCCCGACAAGGTTCATCCTCTCGTCCGATTTCATCAGCTTGCGAGCTTTCTTGACAAGCTCGTTACCTTTGGCGTCCTCGGCCCCGATGCTTATCACCCCGACTCTGGGATCCTCAATTCCGAGAAAATGCTTTGCGTAGACGCTGGCCATGGCACCGTATTGATAGAGATGAATCGGCTTGCAGGCGATATTGGCCCCGACGTCGCATATCGTGACGGGGCCTTCGGGCGTGGGGAACACCACGCAGATTCCCGGACGGTTCACGCCGGGCAGATTCCTCATACGCATCTGAAAAGCGGCGACACACGCCCCCGTGTTGCCCGCCGAGATAACGGCGTCCGCCCGGCCTCTCTTGGCCAGCTTGGATATAACCGAGATCGAGCTTTTTGGTTTGCGTCGAAGGCTCTCGATCGGCACTTCGTCCATGGCGATGATGTCCGGAGCGTCGACAATCGTGATTTTCTTTTTCCACGCCGTGTCCGAGGGCAAGCCGGCCTCGACCTCCTTCTCCGGGCCGACGAGGATCAACTCATCGTCTTCAGTGAGCAGATCCATCGATTCCAGGGCCCCGGCGAGGATTTCCTTCGGCGCATTATCGCCTCCCATCGCGTCAACGGCTATTCGCATGGTTTCGTCGTCCTCGTCACGATTCCTTGCCGAGTTTCAGCGTGATCTTGGGATTGACGTATCCGCAATTGGCGCACGCCGCGTGTGGCAGCTTGGCTTGGTCGCATTTCTTGCAGACCGAATAATTCGTCGGCTTCAGGCTGTGGTGGCTCCGACGAGTGCGGGTCCGACTCTTGCTGGTCTTCTTCACAGGTAGCATGTTAATACTCCATGACTGACGCGTTGTACGTCTACCGAAAGCACAACTCAATGTCAATTGATTCAACTGCGACAATCTTATCGAAAACCGCCTTATTAGTCCACGACGATCCTATTGTCAAGCGAAATTTGACTTTTGTGCTGGTTTTACCCGCCCGATTTCAATGGCTAGTGGCTGGGCGTCGCATACGAGATGATGCAGTTTTGCATCGACCGGCCCAACGGGATCACGAACCATGCGTTCTTGGATTGGTCCGCCAGAGACGTCGGGCCCAAAGAGGTGTGGACCCTCAAGTGGCATCGCGAGTACAATACGAAGGGTTACTAGACCAAGGCTGGGGGAATGCAGCCCGGCCTCTGGCCCGAGTGGACGAGAGAATACAAGGACTATTGACAAATCCACCCCGCAGATGTCATCGCTTCGGATGTCGCACTTGCCGTCGATTCAGGGCGTTTCGTCCATGAGTTCCTGAATCCTGTCTCGCAGATATCTCTCGCTCTCGGCGCCTTGCCAGTTGAGCTCTCCGTACCACCAGTATCGCACATATCCGCTCCGGTCAATCAGATATATGCTCGGCCATATCCGGTTCGCCCAGGCGTTCCACATGCGACTGTCGTTGTCGATGGCTACCGGATATTGTATGCTGGCCTCGGCCGCCCTTTCCTTGACTTTGTCGATGTCCTGCTCCTGTTCCGTCTCCGGCCTGTGAATGCCGATGATCTGGAAGGCGCTTGGCGAAAAATGCTCCCGCCACCCGTTATAGTACGGCAAAGTGCGGATGCAGTTGCCGCAGCCAAAGGTATAGAAGTGAACCACTGTTACCTTCCCCACCGGCTCGGGCGTCCTTCCTTCCGGCAGATTGATCCATGTGTCCGCCTGGACTTCGGGGGCCTTGCACGCGATAATCCGCACGTGTGAGAGATCAAAAGGCCGGCCCATGAGCTTGCGCAAGGTGCGCCGCTGAGGGCCACTCAAGACGGCAAGGACGTTCTCTTCAGTCTCCTCGCGAAGGTTGCGGACGTAAGCGACTCTGCGCGATTCAGAAAGCAATCCGTCGTTCCTATAGAACGTGGCGAGTTTCGCGTACGATGTACTCAGCAGTATGCGAATCCTATTGGCCTGTTCGCCGGTCAAGTCCATCCCGGACGCCACTTCCGGCTCGAGAACCGCGGCGATGCCCTCGGCCTGCCGGACAAGCTGGTCGAGACGTTCCACTTGGGGCGGTGAGAGTATCTGGCCGAGACCTTGCCTCAGTTGCCGGATCAGCCAGACCGCCATATCGTTACGCTGCCGAGGTGGCACGTCCCGCAAACGCCACAGCGGCAGATCGACCCCGCGAATCACTTGCTCGGCGGCGTCGATCTGAGCCGTGGACATCCCAAGCTCATTCCGAACTTGCTTATCTCGTAAGAGGCTCGTCATCGGGTGCGGAATCGGGACGGCA
>JARRQQ010000528.1:0-3802 GCA_037381725.1 Sedimentisphaerales bacterium | reverse complement strand
TGAAGAAGAGCAACGCCGGCTCGATCATCGTAACGGTCCTCTTCAGGTGACGGTCCAACTCCTGGTCGTACGTTGTGGCCAAGCGCGTCAGTTCCTGGTCCAGCCGCCCGCTTTCCTCCGCAACCGAGATCATTTCGATAACGGCGGCGGGGAATAGAACGCGGCAACTCTCCAAACTACGAGCCAATGGATGTCCCCTCTGCACGTTCTCAATGGCGCTGGTGACCGTATCGGCCAGGACCTGGTTGCCGATAGCCTCCTTCGCCACGCGCAGCGAGGCAATCAGCGGTACGCCGGCGGTAACGAGCGTGCCCAACATGCGGCAGAACCGCACAAGGGCGAAGCGCGCCATACCCGTGCCGAACAGAGGCAGACGGAGTGCGAACGTCGCCATGGTCCTCCGGCCTTCTTCACTGCTGAGCATCCGTTGAATGGCAAAGAAAATAAGAACGATACCAAGTACGAAAACAAGCCAGTACTTCACGAGAAGCTCACTTGCCGCGACAATGTACCTCGTGAGAGCCGGAAGCGAACCGCCGAACTCGGCGAACATCTGGGAAAAGCGCGGGATGAAAAAAGTCAGCAGGAAGATCATGATTCCCGTGGCGAGCACGGCCAGAATAGCCGGATAGATCAGGGCCGCTTTCACGCGGTTCTTGAGGTCTGCCTCGCGGGCTCGGAACGTCGCGATCTGTTCGAGCACAACATCGAGAAACCCGCCGGTCTCGCCGGCCCGGACCATCGCCACGTAGATAGCGGAGAAAGCCTGCGGATGGTGCCCTAGGGCATCGGCCAGAGACATGCCGCCGGAGACTTGGTCGTGAATGATCGCCCAAAGCTTCTTGGGCGCCATGCGTGTCGCCTCTCGGCTGAGGATACCCAGCGCCCGGCTCATCGGGACGCCCGCGGCCAGGAGATTGGCTAATTGGCGGGTGAAGGCATCGACCTCGCGTTTGGACACGCCGCCGAATCGGGCGAACAACCCTTCCGGCCGCCCTTCTTCCAGCCTTTCGATAGAGACCGGATTGAGCTGTTTGCCGAAAAGCTCGTCGATAGCCGCGGCCCTGTCCCGGGCGATGATCTTGTCGGCTATCTGCTGTCCTCTAATACCAATCGCTTTGTACGAAAACGTGGCCATTTCGCCTCTTTATCCTTCACGACCCAAGTCGGTGGGAGTTGTCTGTTCAAATGTGTCGTCTTTCGTGACCCTGAGGACTTCCTGAATGGTGGTCCGGCCTTCACGTACGTGCCGGAATCCGTCCTCACGCAAACTCGTGGTGCCCTGCCTCGACGTCACCCGGCGAAGCTCGCGAGCCGAGGCGTTCTCAGTGATGAGCGAACGCAGATCGTCGGTGACCACCATCATCTCGAAGATTCCAATCCGCCCCCGGTAGCCCGTGCCCTGGCAGTTCGGGCAACCCTGTCCCTTGTACAGCGAGCCGGGCAGGACGTCGCCGAAACGCTGCCGCAAAGGTATCACTTCACTCGTTGAGAGCTGCTCTTTGCACTCAGGGCAAATGACGCGGACCAGCCGCTGAGCGATAACCGCCTCCAGCGACGAGGCCACCAAATAAGGCTCGATCCCCATGTCCACAAGACGGGTCAGCGCGGTCGGCGCATCGTTGGTGTGGAGCGTCGAGAAGACTAAGTGGCCCGTCAGCGAGGCCTGGATTGCGATTTCGGCGGTCTCGGCGTCACGAATCTCACCGACAAGAACGACATCGGGGTCGTGGCGCAGGATCGAACGCAAACCGCTGGCGAAAGTCAGCCCGGCCTTGCGCGAAACCTGAATTTGATTGATACCGTGAAGCTGATATTCGATGGGGTCTTCAATCGTGATGATCTTCCGCTGCACGTCATTGATCTGCGCCAGGGCGGCGTAGAGCGACGTCGTCTTGCCGCTTCCCGTCGGCCCGGTCACCAGGATGATCCCGTGCGGACGCTCCAGAATCATTTTCGTGGTGTCGACGTCACGCTCGGACATGCCGAGCTTGTCCAGACCCAACAAAACAGAGGAGCGGTCGAGTAAACGCAGCACGACGGCTTCTCCGTACAACATTGGAATCACCGAGACGCGGACGTCGATCTCATGGTCGGCGATGCGAATCTTGATACGTCCGTCCTGGGGGATTCGCTTTTCGGCAATGTCTAACTTGCTCAGGATTTTGAGCCGCGAGACGATGGCGGCCTGGAACTGTTTGACCTCGGAGGCTACCGACGCTTCCTGGAGGACGCCGTCGATGCGGTAACGAACGCGCAACGTGTCCTCGAAAGGTTCGATATGCACGTCGGTGGCCCGCAATTCGATGGCCTCGGTAAGAATCTGATTGACGAAGCGGATGATGGAAGCCCCTTCAGCCGCCTCGGTCAGGTCCATATCGTCATCGGCGTCCGTGTCGATGACCTGGAAGCCGTTCTCGCCGGCTTCCGAGATCATCGACTGGACCGTATCGGCCCCGACACCCAGATACTGCTTGATACACCGGTCAATATCCGCCAGCGGAGCTAACGCGATCTGAAAGTCTCTACCCGTTGCCAGTCGCAGCTCGTCGATGGCTGAGGTGTCGAACGGATTGCTTGTGACCGTGAGCAGCTCGCCGTTGCCGGAGTCGAGCGGAATCACGTGCTTGTCCAATAAGACACGCGCCGGGAATTGACTGAGAAACTGCTTCGAGAAGGAGCAATTCTCAAGCTCCACGTAGGGGCAACCGAATTCCCGCGCCAGAAAACGCAGCAATTCTTCCTCGGGCAGTCCGGAGGTCGTGAACGCCCGGGCGGGAGCCTCGCCTTTGGCGAGCCATCCGTGAATTCCGCGAGCGGCGCTCTCGTCGATCAGCCCCTCTTGAACCATTCTGTCCACAAGCACGTTCATGGATTTCGCCGTGTCTTAGTCCAACAAGCCCATCAAAACCAGCGTAGCTTCTTGGCGCACTGTGAGCACCTGTCGCAAGTCTTGCTGAGCCTTTGCCGACTCCTGTTTGGCCTTCTCCTTGGCTGCACGTAGTTTGGTCAGCTCCGCCTTGATCTGATCCGGCGTGGACGCGGTATTGTCGAGCAAGGTCTGCAATTGCTCTTGAGCCTTCTCCACGTCCGTTAGCTGGCGGTTCATTCCCATGCCTCGTCCGCCGGGCCGCTCGCCGCCGGGGCCTCCCGGGCCACCGGGACCACCCGGGCCACCGCGCATGCCTCGACCGAACATGGGCCGACCGAAGCCGCCGGTCTGCCGGCTGAGTTCCTGGACCTTCATCACGCGAGGTCCGAGCACCTTCCATTCCTCGTCCGTCGCTCCAAGCGCTTCCTGCATACGCTGCTCCATCATTTGGCGCATCCGCGCCGGATCGAACTGCGGGCCTCCGGGCCCCTGCATGCCTCCCCTTTGGCCTCTTTGTCCCCGTTGTCCGCCTTGCTGAGGTTGGGAGAGCGATTGCCCGACCAGCAACAGCCCCACAACGACGAACACAGCCGCAACACCCCAAATACCCTTTCTTGTTCTCATCTTCATTTCCTTTCACTACAAAATGCTGCTAGAAACGCTAAGAAGAACAACTCTTCTTATTCCATGAGAATCGGCCGGAAGGATGAGACAGGCAACCGCGGCGTCGGTGAATTCTCTCAGAGAGTCGGATCGTTGCAATAAAGTCGTTCTCTCAAATCGTCTGTATGCCTCGATTCTCAGGGAATAAGAAGAGTTGTTCTTCTTAGCGTTTCTAGCAGCATTTTGGCGTGAAAGGAAATGAAGATGAGGACAAGAAAGGGTCTTTGGGGTGTTGCGGCTGTGTTCGTCGTTGTGGGGCTGTTGCTG
>JARRQQ010000527.1:0-3822 GCA_037381725.1 Sedimentisphaerales bacterium | reverse complement strand
TGTCTGAGTTTTGTTTCCACGGGCGGAGCTAGGGCGGAACTCGTCGGCTGGTGGAAACTGGACGAAGGGTCCGGAACCATCGCCCATGACAGTTCCGGCTACGGCAACGATGGAACGCTGATCGCCGGCAATGCGGGCTTGCCTGAGTGGAAAACAGGCGGTGACGACGTTCGGATAGGCACGGGTGCTCTCGAATTCCACGCCGGCTCAGCAGAAAACGAAGGCGACCTCGTGGACTGCGGGACCAGTGCGCTGTTCGACATCACTGAGAACATCACATTCGCTTGCTGGGTCAAGATCGACCAGTTTGTGATGACGTATCAGTACGTCTTCTCTAAAGGCCTCGGCTATATGATTCTCAGGGCCGCCGACACGCGCTTCCTGAGGTGCGTCTTCAACGGCCTGGACACGGGCGATGCCGGTGACGCCTACTACGCGGGCGGAACCACCATACCCATCGACGATGGCCAGTGGCATCACGTCGCTGGCTCGTACGACAGCTCGACGGGAGTTGTGGCGTTCTACACCGATGGGGTGCTGGAGGAGTCCAAAGTCTCGGGCGGCAGCATCCCTCTCAATGACGAGCCGGTCTCCATCGGCATGAGGCGAACAAGAAAGGGCATCGACGCCATCATCGACGACGTCCGCCTCTACAACCACACGCTGACGCCCGTGGAGATTCTCTCAGCCATGCAAGGCGAGCCGTATCCCTTCGCCTCAGGCCCGACTCCGGACGACGGCGCCGTCAATTTCGATACATGGGTCAACCTGACGTGGCGTGCGGGAGAGTCTGCCGCCTCGCATGACGTTTATCTGGGCGAAGAATTCGACGTCGTGAACGAAGCCACGCGGGACTCCGACGTGTTCCGCGGCAACCAGACCGCGACGACCTATATCGCCGGTTTCCCTGGGTATGCTTATCCCGAGGGCCTCGTGCCGGGTACGACCTACTACTGGCGAATCGACGAGGTGAACGAGGCCGATCCGAACAGTCCGTGGAAAGGCCCCGTCTGGAGCTTCTCGATTCCGCCTAAGTCGGCTTACGATCCGATCCCGGCTGATGGGAGCGGATTGACAAACACAAGCGTGACGCTGAGCTGGACAACGGGGTTCGGCGCCAAGCTGCATACGGTATTCTTCGGCGACGATTACGACACGGTGGCCGACGCGACGGAAGGTATTCCCGTAGGAATGACGAGCTATGAGCCCGACCAACTCAAAGAGGAGAAGGTCTATTACTGGCGGGTCGACGAATTCGATGGTATCGATACGTACAAAGGTGATGTGTGGACCTTTACGACGCCCGGTGCGGTGGGTAATCCACAGCCGGCCAACGGCGTGACCGACGTGGCGATGGCTACGACCTTTACTTGGACGGCGGCAACCAACGCGACGTCGCACGAGCTCTATCTCGGACTGGACAAACAGGCCGTGCGCAGCGCCGATACCAACTCGCCCGAGTACAAAGGCTCGAAGTCCCTCGGAGACGAGAGCTATGATCCTGGATTCCTTGAGGCGGACGCCACGTACTACTGGCGCGTGGATGAGGCCTACGCGAGCAATACCGTCAAAGGCCCCGTTTGGACCTTCACGGTCGGCAACTATCTTCCGGTGGACGATTTCGAGAGCTACACCGATGACGATCCGAACGGTTTGGCGATCTGGCAGACGTGGATCGACGGCTTCGGCCTCGCCGACAACGGCGCGCAGGTCGGCTACCTGATGCCTCCGTACGCCGAGCAGACGATTATCCACGGCGGCTCGCAATCTATGCCTCTGCTCTACGATAATACAGGTATCGTGACGAATTCGGAAGCGACGTTGACCTTGACGACGACACGGGACTGGACGGCGGCGGGTGTCGAGGAATTGTCACTCTGGTTCCGCGGCGACTCGGCCAACGCAGCCGAGCCTTTATACGTCGCGGTCTCCAATAGCACCGGCGGCCCGGCGGCAGCAGCCAACAACGATCCCGAGGCAGCTACTTCCGGCGCCTGGAAACAGTGGCGTATCCCGCTGACGACCTTCTCCGATCAAGGCATCAACCTGAGCAATGTAAATGCGCTCGGGATCGGTCTGGGCAGTAAGTCCGGCATGCCCGTGGTTGGCGGCACGGGAACGATCTATATCGACGACATCCGGCTGATTCGACCGTAAGAGGATTGGCATTAGAGGATTGAAATGGTCATTAATACAGGGGCCTGTGCCGAGCGATTTGACACAGGCCCCGCCGCTTTGCGGCAAGGGCAGCAGGGCCTAAGCACAATTCCTTCAAACACATACGCACCCCTATTCGCAAGTGATCGGGGATTTTCTCTTGACAGCACGCCGGTCAATTCGCTATATTAGATTGACTGGAGGCTAAGGTTCATTAGTCGTTCAACGAGCATGTGTTCAAATAACCCGCTGCTGTTTGGTGGTGATTGGCAGGCACGGGCGGGTTTGAAGAAAGGAGGTGGTGCCGTATCGAAAAGCATCACGTTGGGGGGAAGGCGTATACACACATCGTAGGTGTTGATTTATCACTAATTGTTTTGTTTGATGGAGGATTGTCATGTACAAGAGAATGACGCATGTAGTTTTTCTGGCCGTGGTATTGAGCGTGGCCGGAAGTGTCTCGGCGGACCTTGTCGCCCACTGGCCGTTCGATGACGGCTCGGGTACGGTCGCCGTCGATGTCACCGGCAATGGAAGTGACGGCACACTCAACGGAGATCCGCAGTGGGTAGTCGGAAAGATCGGTGGGGCTCTGGAATTCGACGGCGACGATTACGTGGATTGCGGAGACCAGGACATTCTCAATTTTGGAACGAATGACTGGACCGTAGCCGCCTGGATCAAAACGACACAGCCGGACCCGGACCGAGGAACGATCTTCGCCAACGGTGGCGACAATAGCGGCGGCATACGCTTCACACTGGCCACGCACGAAGCGAATCCTAACCATATCACTCTGACGACAGATGATAACAGCACCAAAAGCCAGGCTCTGGGGCAAACGGTTGTTATCGACGGTGAATGGCATCACGTAGCCGGAATGAGAGAGGGGACGACAACAAGTGTATTCGTTGACGGCGTTCTTGATGGGACCAATACCGTCCCGGATGGATATGACCTTTCTGACTCGTCCCAGACCGATGCCTATATCGGAGCCATAGATGGAGCCGCTGATCCGGCAGTCGTCGCTTTGGAGAAGTACTACGTCGGGATTATCGATGACGTCCGTGTTTATGACACAGCGCTGACGCAGGACGAACTTCAGGCGGTGATGGAAGGTACCGAGGGATTTCCCTATGCTCTCGGCCCCGATCCGGCCGATGGCGCCCTCGTTGAGGACACCTGGGTAAGCTTGAGCTGGAGAGCGGGTGACTTCGCTGTTTCGCACGACGTCTACCTGGGTGAAGACTACGACGTGGTGAACGACGCCACACTGGATTCCGATGTGTTCCGAGGCAACCAGACGGAGACATTCTACGTGGCCGGCTTCCCTGGATTCGCTTACCCGGACGGCCTCGTGCCCGGCACAACGTACTATTGGCGAGTCGATGAGGTCAACGAGGCCGATCCGAACAGTCCGTGGAAGGGTCCGGTCTGGAGCTTCTCGATCCCGCCCAAGACGGCTTACAACCCCGATCCGGCCGACAATGCCGAGTCCGTCGGCCCGGATATGGTGACTCTGAGATGGACCCCGGGCTTCGGCGCCAAGCTGCACACGATCTATTTCGGCGACGACTACGATACCGTCAGCAACGCCGCCGGAGGAGCACCGCAAGGCGCTGCGAGCTACACCCCCGGTCAGCTCGAAGCGGAAAAGGTGTACTA
>JARRQQ010000526.1:0-3825 GCA_037381725.1 Sedimentisphaerales bacterium | reverse complement strand
GGGCGGCATCGTCCTTGCGGCCGACGGCACTTAACAAATCGGACAATCTGCGGCCGGCCTCGACGTACAGCAAAGAGCAAAAAAGAACGTCGCCCTGCATCTGAACTGTGTCGGTAAAGCCGTAGGGACAACGATCCCATTTGCCGGCCCCAATATGAACCAGTCCCGTCTCAGGATTGCGCGGCACGGCGTTCATTGTCTTGACAGGGGCGTCGATAATTTCTCTAAGGAACTCCAGGTCCTTTGTCTTTCGGTAGGTGTGCCAAGCCACGGCGACGGTGACTTGCGAGCCGTCGGCCACCGGATTGGCACCCATCGTCCCGAAGCCGGGCGTGTAGATGGGACGGCCATCGAATGCCACGCAATCCACGCCGGCGCCGTCCGCTCGGATGCTGCGCACAAAGACCTTGCATGCCTCGATTAGCTCCTTATCGGAGTACGAATCAATCGACCCTTCGAGCGTATACGCATAATCTCGCAACCAGAACGCCTCATAGCCGATTCCCACCTGGGGCGGAAACGCGGCGGTACCGTCGCTCATCGTCCGCTTGCTGGCCCGGATCATACGGTGAGATTCATCTTCAAGCCAGGTAACCGCCTCAGTTAAGGTCTCAGGGCCGGCAGAAACATTAGCGATCTGCGTAGCGGATACAAGAACAGCCAGGGAAAACAATGAAACCAGGTTCTTAGACATTCAAGGCCTCTGTGACTATCCGCTCGAAACCCTGAGCGACATTCTCCCTACGGCGGATTCGGGTAGGTGATTGCGGCGAGGAGTGCCTTTCCATACTTGGCCCATAGACCGTTGGCGTCGAGGTCCGAAGCGTTCGCGGGCATCTCGAACGTGATGATGGGAATGCCCAGGGTCTCACCAGCGTAGGAGCCGAGCGAGCCCGGCTGCGCGCCGAGCTTCTTTACAGGCAGATCGCAATATTGGGCCATCCGGTTAGCCAATTGTTGGCCGGGGCCATCGTAGTCGATGCAGGTCAGAGGCTGATGGACACTGACGATGCGGTCCGGGTGATACTGCTGGATGATCTGATAGATAGCATGGGCCTCCGGCTCGGAAAGCGCGTCCGGTCCACCGTTGACGTCGTCGCGACGGTTCGCCGCGATGAAATTGCGGTTCAAGTCCACCCCGTGGGCGTTGTAACGTTTACTGTAAACCATGCCGTCAGGATTCGCCACGGGCAAAATTACGACCGTCCGGCCCGTCAGAAGCTGGCGGTCTTGTTGAAGCTGGCTTGCCAGCCGTCGCACGAGCGGCGTCCCGGCGGCCTCGTTGCCATGAATCGTAGCGAGGATGAACGTTACGTCGGGGCCATCACCAAGAACGAGGTAGAGCATCGGCCGGCCTTCGGCGGACGAACCGGCAATACGGTATTGAGGCGGAAGCGTGCTGGCTGCCGGCCGAGCGGAGTCCACGATCTGGGGGTATTGGACAGGCTCGCCGCAGCCGGCAAGAGCGAGAACTGCAAACAAAGAACTCAGCGCCGAGAAAGTGGCCCACTTTTTTCTCATCTTCGATCCCCTTTAAGGATTTGTGCTCCCAAGTAGACGATGCACACCCACGCATTATACCGTTCCGCCGCTGCGATTAAAGAAAAACTCGCGATGGACGGCCGTCTTTTTGTAAACCGAAGCACACGATGCCCTAATCCACAGTATCTTGTTCCATGCCGCGTTGAGTGATGCCTGAGCAGAAAGGGAAAAGGCTTGAGTCCGACGGCTCACTTTGGTAGACTGTGAAACATCGTTTTTGATTCTCGGTCACTCGCGAACGGCAGACTATAGGACCTTGGTCGAGGTGGTAAATGAATGTATTGCTCATCGGCGGCGGCGGACGCGAACATGCGATCGCGTGGAAACTAGCTCAATCAAGAAACCTGACCAAGCTCTACATCGCGCCGGGCAATCCCGGGACTGCTCAGTGCGGTCAGAACGTGCCTATCGACGCGGATAACACCGCCAAACTCCTGGAGTTCGCACGTCAGAACAAGGTCGAGCTTGTGGTGGTCGGCCCGGAAGACCCGCTCGCGGCGGGTCTCGTCGATACCTTTGAGGCGGCTCGTATCAAGGCCTTCGGTCCAAGTGGGAAAGCCGCCCAGCTCGAAGCCGATAAGGCCTTCGCAAAACAACTGATGCGCTCGAGCAGCGTTTCTACCGCTGAGGGCCGGTCGTTCGACAGATTCAGCGACGCCAAAGCCTACATCGCCAGTAGAGATGAGCCGGTGGTGATCAAAGCGGCGGGCCTGACCAAGGGCAAGGGTGTCTTCGTCTGTAATGATCCGTCGGACGGAATCTTGGCGGCGGAAAAGATCATGCAGGACAGGATATTCGGTCCGGCAGGCGAGAAAATTATCGTCGAAGACAAGCTGCTTGGCGAAGAAGCCTCTATACTTGCCTTCGTGGACGGCCGAAATATCTACGTCATGGAATCGTCACAGGACCACAAACCCATCGGCGACGGGGATACGGGGCCGAATACCGGCGGCATGGGGGCCTACAGCCCGGCGCCGGTGGTTACAGAAGATATGATGAGTCAGATCGTGCGCGAGATCCTGGTGCCGGTCGTGGACGGCATGAACCGCAACGGCACACCTTATAAGGGCGTGCTGTACGCCGGACTGATGCTGACCGCCGGCGGGCCAAGGGTACTGGAATTCAACGTTCGTTTCGGCGATCCCGAGACCCAGCCGATCCTCATGCGGCTCAAGAGCGACCTGCTCGAAGTTCTGCTGGCCACCTGTGCCGGTACGCTGGATGAGGTCACGCTCAAGTGGGACCCGCGACCAGCGGTCTGCGTGGTAATGGCTTCAGGGGGCTACCCGGGTGATTATCTTAAGGGCAAGAAGATTACGGGCCTGGAAGAGGTCCGGCAGCTCAAGGACGTCATGGTATTTCACGCCGGCACGAAAGAACAGAATGGGAATATCGTCACCAGCGGCGGCCGGGTCCTGGGCATTACCGCGCTGGGTCAGACCGTTGCGGAGGCAAAGGCGGCCGCGTATGAAGCCGTCGACAAGATAGAATTCGAGGGAGCGTATTGCCGTCGTGACATCGCCGACAAGGCGATTTACGCGGCTTAGAGACTTCATTCCTCGACATGGTACCAGTCACGAGTCGCGAATCATGGCTCGATCCAGAATGCGATATTTGACGCCGAAGAGAATCATCCACTGGCTTGTTTCCTGCGCGATATTGGTCGTTCTGTTGTGGCTCTTCTTCATTTTCGCTGGCCGGGCCTTGTGCTACGTCGCGATCCAGCAGATCGGTGAGTTGACCAACACGAAGATAAAGGCTGGCTCGGTCGACTTCCGCACGGATGGATCGGTCTATATCCGGAACCTCGTGATCCGTCCCGAGCAAGAGCAGGACCAGGACGACACGATAATCGACGCCAAGATGGTTTTCGCGCGCTTCAGTCTCGGCAGTCTACTCAAATTGCGGCCTAGGCTCAAAGCCATCGACGTCAACGATTTCATCGCGAACGTCCAATACGACCGGGACACACAAAAATGGAATATAGCTGCTCTCAAGATCAGGCGGCCCAAAGGCGGTCCCGGCCGGATGCCCCGCGTGCACCTGAATGGGGGAACGCTGCAATACACCAAAATCTCGAATGGTCAGGCCGTGGTCGCCCTTTCTGTGCCTCTAAATGCGCGATTCGAGCCGGACGAGACGAACCGGGAGGCTTATGGTTTTGAGATCCGGACGGCCACTATGGCTTCCGGCTACGGTAACAGCCGTCTGGCCGGAACCTGGAAACCAGGTAGTGTGACGATTGCCGGTGGGATTTCCTCGATCGACGTGCCTGAACTCGAG
>JARRQQ010000525.1:0-3831 GCA_037381725.1 Sedimentisphaerales bacterium | reverse complement strand
CGGCCCCGACCCTGGACTCGATTTCGCTTGAGAAGATCGGGAGGTTCCTGCGAGCAGAGGACGGAGCGGAAATCGTCTCTCAGACAAAATTCACCATTTTGGACGGACATGAAGCCCAGATGACGGTTGTCGAAAATGAGAGACGCAAAGCTAAGAACGCCGATGAAGGAAACAGTGAACAAAGACAGAGGGAGATGGAGGTGTTCGTAAAGATCAAAGCAAAGATTCGCGACGCGAATACGCTGTTAGCCGAATTTGCCTACAAACGCAGCGTCGCCGAAGAGTCGTTCAACACGGGCGAAAAAGTGGACGAAGAGGAGGGCGGAGAGCAGAAGTTCGAGATATCCAGCGGCATCGTCCTTCGGGTCGAGCAAGCCTGCATCGCCGGGGCCAGCCTGGACGAAGATATCGCCAGCCTGCTAATTATGAAAGCCGATCTCAAGTAGCCCGCTGCCTGTCGTGTGCCCCCAAGAGGAATAGTACAAGTGCGGAATACCCAAACCTAAGCCTGCCTCCTTCTGCGCGCCATCGGGATTCATTAGTCAATTACACTAATGGCCTCTGAGCACCAGCAGGACGATCACAACGAGGAATATGGCGGCGACGGTGCTCAGGATCAGGATCGCCATCCGATAATTGGCGACGGTCTCCTCTTCGTAGGTCCTTTCCCTGACCTCGACGACCTCGCCCTTCTCCAATTCCTCGAGCAAGGACACGTCGAATCGCTTATGCGCTTGGATCGGCGGCTGGCCGTTGCGGAGGGCCTCCAGGTCCATCAGCAACTCTTCGATGTTCTTGTAACGATTCTCCCGCCGCTTGGCCATCATGACCTCGACGACTTCGGAAATCCCCGCCGACAGTGACGTATTGATGTGGTCCGGCGGAATGAGCTTCTCCCTGAGGTGCTTTCGCATCACGTCGGCGGAGTCTTCCGCCATGAACGGCACGCGGCCCGTCAGCATGTGGTAGAGCGTCGCGCCGAGGCCGTAGATGTCGGCCCGGCCGTCAATGTCGATCTTGCCGCGAATCTGCTCCGGCGCGATGTAGTACGGCGTCCCGTATGCCTTGCCGGCCTCGCTCTGTGCCGCCTCGATGTCCGTCGTCTCGCGGGCCAGACCCATGTCCGCCAGCTTCACCGTTCCGTTCGTACTGATCATGATGTTCTTGGGCTTGACGTCGCGGTGGATTAGGCTGCACGCATGGGCGTGCGCCAGCGCGTGGGCGACCTGGATCACGATGTCCAGGGCCTCGGGTTCGCTAAATATCTTGCCCGCCGTCAGATCGTCCGCGATGGTCTTGCCTTCCACGTACTCCATCACGAAATAGTGGTACCCCCCCGCTTCGCCGACGTCGATAGCCTGGACGATGTTCGGATGATTCAGCCGTCCGGCCGCCTGCCCTTCTTTGTAGAACCGCTCGACGTATTCCGGATTCTCGGTGAAGCGCTTTGGCAGCACTTTGATCGCCACGGTCCGGTTGAGACTCAACTGCTTGGCCTTGTAGACGACCGCCATCGCCCCGGCGCCGAGCTTGCCCTGGATCTTGTAGCCGGGGATCTTTTTGACCGTGACCTTGCTCTCTTTGATGTCATCTTTCAGACGCTCGGCTTGCGTGGTCGTGATGAACCCGAGCTCGATCATCAGGTCTTTCAGGATCACGGGGCTGATCGCTTTGCGGGCCTCCAGCTCCGTCAGCGAATGACGCAGTTCCTCATCGGTGCACAGACCGTGCTCGACGGCCATCTTGCCAAAGACCGTATCGTAATTCGTCTCATTCGTCATGGGTACGACTCAGACAGACCGAAATGCATTCGCCGCTGTGTCAACTCGTTGGCTCTTCTTTGCTACAGCCGATAACAAAACCAATGGCGCCAATTATCGGTCCGATCCCATTATTGTCAAAAGAAAATTTGCACTTTCCTCGTAGAAAGTATACCCAATCACCAGATCGGCCTTTTGGCCCGCCGGGTTTAGCAGTTTCTAACGCTGAAAATGGGTGTATCGTTTATAACACAGTGTAAGAGCGACCGGTGAAGAACGTGGGCGTTTGACGTAACTTGTTTCGGCGAATCAGAACGAGCCTCTCTTGTTCGCACCGACCTTTTTCTTGCTTGCGCTAGGGTCCATCGGTTACAAGAACCGCATGGCTACGTTTCGGGATTATCGGCGCGTGATCGGATTTGCCCAGGTTTTGTATCTGCTTGGACGAGGGCTCAAGAGGCGCGGCGTCAGGTACACAACTCTGGCTATTGTGATCTGCGGAAGCGTCATGCTTGTCAAGCTGGTCGGCAGCTCCTTTTTCGGCAAGCATTTGCCGCACGCAAATCTCAAAATGGCAGCCATCCCGGCGATCGTCGCTCTCTCCACGCTTGGCTTGGGCAACTTCCTGGAGTGCGTATCGAATATGTTCAGCTCCGAGCGTATCCTGCTTGCGGACGCCAACAGTATGAACTTAATGGAGGACCGCAAAAAGGCTGACATGAACCAGCATCTTGAGGTGCTGTGGGAAAGAGTGTTCAAATATGAGGCTCAACTTCAGAACCCAGGCCTCATTACGAAAGAGGCTGAGCAGGTCGCCTGCAGCCACGCAAAGCTCCGTGAGCTCTTTACACGTCTTGCCCCACAGTGTCGGGAGCATTTTGGAATCACCAACGATAACGTAGATGAGCTTGTGGAATATGTCGCAAGCTTCCGCCCGGTGTCGCAGAAACTACCTGTAACGAAGGAAGGATTCATCGCCACAGCCGGCTTCGCCGTGCCACGTCCCTTACCGCAAAGGTTTCAGGAAGCTTTCTGCGGCTGCGATCTGTCCCTGCTCGAAGACTGGTACGACGGGGCGTTCTTCACCGCCAACGACAGCAAAATCCACGAGCAATTTGCCGCCAACAAGACCATACGAGCCATCCGGCAGTCCATCGGAATCAATTGGAAGATCAAGTTCTTGGAGACTTTGTTCGGCCATCCGCCCCCGCTTTGGCACGTTTTGACCATGAAGAAGATCGGCATGAGCGTCGGTTCCCTGATGGCCAAGATGAACAAGAAGTACTTCCGGCCCGCCGAGCCGGCGTTCTTTGATGCGCAGCATTTTCTCTGGAACGATGAGAGTAACGATTCGTTGATCGCCCAAACGTTCGGCGAGCGCGGCGACGGCGTGTGCGAAGACGTGCGACAAGCCAGGCGCACGCTGTTCAAGAATATATTCTCGCACGAACGGGAAACCGCTCATTCACATATCTATCGCATGTTCGGAAGAGACTTCGTCAACGCCATGAACCTCCGCTTGGACTACGATATTGAATTCAGTGCCGAACGCCTGGACTACACACCGACCGATGATATTCGCGAGCTTGGCGAGATCATGCTGTGCCCGGTCTATCCAGAGGCCAAAGCCTGCCTCAAAGTCGAACATGCTCAGAGACTACTCGATACGGTTGACCGATTCTTGGAGGCGAACCTGCCGGAGGTTCTCGATAAGCCGCCGGATTTGCGAGCAGCAAGATTAGGCGCCATGGTCAACGACCGCAACGTGTTCAATACAATGTCCGAAAACCCCAGCGGGGCGACGTCTCTATTTCGAGAGGAAATCATTGCTTCGCAGCGATGGTACACCAAGACGATATGCCTACTGAGACAGCACTACGAGCTTGCCCGACTGCAATTGCTCTCCTACGTAAGAATGGTCGACGACCTGGCCGAATACAACCAGGACGTTGAAGTGAATCGATCGGAAAATCCGGAAGTCCCGATTTAACCAAGTAATGCTATAAAGACGCCTGGAACAGAAAACAATATTTGTATGAGAAAAAGATAGGAGAGGATCATGTCCACACAT
>JARRQQ010000524.1:925-4773 GCA_037381725.1 Sedimentisphaerales bacterium | reverse complement strand
CGACGCGGAGGCAATGCAGAATCTTACTGAAGAACCATTCCGATGAATAGGTCCCACCACACCGGGCAAGGTATTCGGGACGTTCCTTCTCAGCTAATCTGGTGATCTCGCCGGCTTCGGCGTGGCCCGTGTGGTCCTTCCACAGCCACGCACAAGCGTTCGGATTGTCCCTGAATTCATCCAACATGTTCAGCGGCGTGCCGTTCTTATCGACCGGAATAGGCGTCGAGCCGGTTGTGTCGACACCGATACCGATGACCTGGCTCGCATCGAAGCTCTTGTCTGCCTGCTTGGCCTGGGTGATGGCCTGACCGATGGTGATGCCAATACCTTTGACGTAGTCGGCGGGGTTTTGCCTGGCTAAGTTGTGGTCGGCCGAATCGAGAATGATCCCGGCCTGACCCGTTTCATACTCCCAGACCGCCGTCGCCAGCTCACTGCCATTCGTGACGTCGACAATCAGGCATCGGACCGAATTTGTGCCGTAATCCAAACCGATAGTATAAGCCATATCAATCCGTCCTTCCTTGATTTACCTCATCGAGATGATTATCTCAACCAGAAGCTAAAGTATAGATACATTCCCAGCACGAGACCTAAAACAATGACCGTCATCACAACTTCGAGTGCTCCCCAGCTTTCGCGTTTTTCTCTCTTTTGCTCGGCCGTCACCGTGGCATAGGTCAGACCCGCGATTCGCTCGTATTCAGGCGGAGCCGTCAGCAGCGACACGCCGACGATGGTGACAATGCTCAATAGCAACAACCAGCCGGACGCAAAGAGGAAATTGTATTGCCCAACGTCAACGAGCCAGGTGGGCGACGCGACGTAAGGATCATCGCCCCCCGTCAGCGCCTGGAGGATTAGCTTGGCCATCCCCGCGACGAAACCGATGGCCAGCCCCGCTACGGCGCCCTTGCCGTTAATCCGTTTCACGAAAAGCCCCAGCAGGAAGACCGCTGTGATGGGCGGCGCGAGGTAGCTTTGCACGTCCTGGAGATATTTATAGAGTCCTCCCTGGGAGACGCGCTGCATCACGGGAATCCAGATAATTCCCATCCCCACGACCACGAGCGTTGCGATTCGTCCCACGGTGACAAGGTGTCGTTCGGAGGCTCTCGGATTTATCTTCTCGTAAATGTCCACGGTAAAGAGCGACGCGCAGGAATTGAAGAGAGACGACAGCGAGCTCATCAGGGCGGCCAACAGACCCGCGACAACCAGTCCTCGCAGGCCGACCGGCAACAAGGAGCTGACCATCACCGCGAAGACCTTATCCCCGTCCAGGACTTCCTGCCCCTCGACCATTTTCGTCGGGATGGCAATCAGACCCTTTTGATTCAGAGCGTAACCGATAAGACCGGGGACGACGAAGATCATCACGGGCCAGACTTTCAGGAACGCGCCCCAAAGAGCGCCTCGCCGGGCGTTTCGAAGGTCTTTAGATGAAAGGGCACGCTGCACGATATATTGGTCCGTGCACCAGTACCAGATTCCGATGATCGGTGAGGCGATAAGGATACCGAGCCATGGAAAATCCGGATCTGTGTTCGGGCGCCACAGGGCAAAGTTCGCTGCATTGGCCTTGCATATCGCTTGCAGCTCGCCCCAGCCGCCGAGTTTGCTCAGGCCGAAGAAGGTAATGAAAATGGAGCCGACGAGCAGAATGACCGTCTGGGCGGTATCGGTGTAGACCACCGCACGCAAGCCGCCGAGGATGGTATAGATTCCTGTCAAGGTGACGGTCAGGAGCGCCCCGATCCAGAAGGCATCGAGCGCGAAGTTATCCGTGATTTGTATATGAATCTCGGGCAGGAGGACATTGAAGACGACGCCGCCGGCGTAAACGGTGACGGAGACCTTCGTGAACACGTAGGCGATCAGGGAGACAATCGACAAGATCCATCGCGAAGCCGGATTGAAACGCTTCTCCAAAAATTCCGGCATGGTGAAGACCTTCGAGCGGTAATAGAAGGGCATGAATATCCAGGCGAGCATGACCACGCACCAGGCGTGCAATTCCCAGTGTGCCATGCCCACGCCGCTGGTCGAACCCTGGCCGGCCAGACCGACGATGTGCTCGGAACCGATATTCGAGGCGAAAATCGAAGCTCCGACCACAAACCAGGGCATGTGCCGGCCCGCAAGGAAGTAGTCCGTTGAGGTTCTCTGCTTTTGCAGAACGACCCACCAGACAATGACCAGCATGACGCCAAAGTACGCGGCAACCGCTATCCAATCCAACGTCTGAAAACTGCTCACGGCTTCACTCCTTTCAGTAGTTGATTGAGATCGTTCCTGACACACTTCTTTGCCCGGCGGCTCACTATATAAGCTCAAAGACGGACAATTTCAAGACTTTTTCCTTTTCTCTGAAGCGGAGCCCCTTCGGTAAAAATCCCGCAAAACGAGCCAATAAATCGTTGCATTTGGCACCGAATTTCTTATGCTAACGCGATGCTGAGAAGTCTCTATCATTCGTTGGCCGGGTGGTTTTCGATTCGGAACATGGCAATAGCCGAGGGCCTTGGTCTTTTTGCGATTTCACTCGCCGTGCCGGCTGTCGTCTGCGCCGGGGCGGACTCGGCCGGGCCGCGCAAAAGCGAGCCGAACGATCCGAACCTTTCGCCCGCCACGCGGTTCCATAACCAGTGCGCCGAGATTCTTAAGACCTACGTCGACAACGCGGGAATGGTCGATTATGCGGCGCTCAGGCGAAAAAGGCTCGACTTGCGGGCGCTGCTTCGGAAATTCGACAATCTCGATCCGAACGAGTACAAATCCTGGCCCAGGAACGACAAGATCGCCTTCTGGATTAACGCATACAACCTCCAAAAACTCAATGTCGTGGCGGACAACTATCCGATTCACCCGTCGTCGCGAATCCTTTCTATCTATTGGGGACCGCGCAGCCTCAGGCATATCGAGCGCGAGATCACCAGGTACAAGTTCCTTGTCATGGACGAAGAGTTCACCTTTGCGAGGGTCGAAAAGCGATTCTTCCGCACAGAGTTCGACGACCCGCGAGTCTTCTTTGCTCTCTCGAATGCCTGCCTGTCGAGTCCACCGTTGCGCAACGAGCCTTACTACGGCTACAAGCTCGGCGCCCAGTTGGACGACCAGGTGAAGCGATTTCTCTCAAAGCCGCTGGCGTTCAAGATCGACCGGGACAAGCAGAAGGTCTACCTGTCCGCTCTGTTTCAAATGTCCTGGTACGGCGGCGAGTTCGCACAGAAATACGCCATCGACCGGAAATTCAAGGAGCAGCTGCCCACCACCCGGGCGATACTAAACTTCATCTGCCATTATGTTTCCCCGCCGGATGTTTCTTTTCTTGAAGTGGGAAACTATACTATCGAGTACATGCGGTATGACTGGATAATCAATGATGGTTCGTAGAAGGATGAATGACCAATGGCAAAAAAATCAGTGACGAAGTCTCGCAACGGCGAGAGACACCTGTTCACCAGCGAATCCGTAACGATGGGCCATCCCGACAAGGTGGCCGACCACGTCTCCGACGCGATTCTCGACGCCATGCTCGCCCAGGACCCGAAGAGTCGCGTGGCGTGCGAGACACTTGTGACGACCGGCCTGGTCGTCGTCGCCGGCGAGATCACCACCAAGGCTATCGTGGATGTCCCGACCGTCGTCCGTGAGACGATCAAAGAGATCGGCTACACCGACCCGGCTATGGGCTTCGATTTCGAGAACTGTGCCGTGATGGTCACGCTCGATAAGCAAAGTCCCGATATTTCCCAGGGCGTCACCGAAGGCACCGGCTTGCACAAAGAGCAGGGCGCCGGCGACCAGGGCCTCATGTTCGGCTACGCCTGCCGCGAGACGAC
>JARRQQ010000524.1:0-914 GCA_037381725.1 Sedimentisphaerales bacterium | reverse complement strand
CCTGCCGTGAGACGACCGCACTGATGCCGATGCCGATTCAGCTCGCCCACGCCATCACCACCCGGCTGGAGAAGATGCGGCAGACGAAGAAGCTCCCGTGGCTCCGGCCGGACGGCAAGAGCCAAGTCACCGTCGAATACGAAGCCGGCAAACCCAGGCACATCGACACCGTCGTCGTCGCGTGCCAGCACGCCCCGACCATCACGCACCGCCAGTTGTGCAAGCACATCATCGAGCACGTGGCTCTGCCCGTGTTGCCCAAGGGCCTCGTGGACAAGAAGACCATCTTCCATATCAACCCGACCGGCCGGTTCGTCATCGGCGGCCCGAAAGGCGACTGCGGCCTGACCGGACGCAAGATCATCGTGGATACCTACGGTGGCCGGGGCAGCCACGGCGGTGGAGCCTTCAGCGGCAAGGATCCCACAAAGGTAGACCGCACCGCGAGTTACATGGCCCGCCACGTCGCCAAGAACATCGTCGCCGCTCGCTTGGCCGACTCGTGCGAGATCCAGTTGTCCTACGCGATCGGCGTGGCCGAGCCGATTTCCGTGCTGGTGGACACGAGAGGCACGTCGAAATGCAGCGACCAGACGTTGAGCCGGCTCGTGCGAGAGTTCTTCCCACTGACCCCGAAGCGTATGGTAGACTACCTGAACCTCGCTCGCCCGATCTACGCCGGGACCTCGCACGGCGGCCACTTCGGCCGAAACGGCCCCAATTTCACGTGGGAGAACACCAACATGGCCCCCAAGCTCCGCCAAGCCGTCGGCCTGTAGACCGAATAGCCACTAAGACACGAAGCCACAAAGGTTTAGATGCACTGCCTTGTTACGAAAACCCGTCGGGGTGGCAGCCTCATCCCGAAGGGGTGGCCGCGTCCGTTCTACCCCTTTTGGGGGAATTTGGCTTTG
>JARRQQ010000523.1:0-3858 GCA_037381725.1 Sedimentisphaerales bacterium | reverse complement strand
CCCGCTCTCGCTGTAGATCGCCGTGTTGATCCCGATGACCTTGCCGTCCAGGTTGATCAGGGGGCCGCCCGAGTTGCCCGGGTTGATCGCGGCGTCCGTCTGCATGAAGTCCTCGTAGGCGGCAATACCCACGTTACTGCGCCCCACGGCGCTGATAACCCCCACCGTGACCGTCTCGCTCAGACCGAAGGGGTTGCCAATGGCGATTACCCAGTCGCCAATCTCGGTCTTGCTCGAGTCACCCATAGGCAAGACGGGAAAGTCGTTTCCTTCTATCTTGATCAGGGCCACTTCCGTATCCGGGTCCGTGCCGATGAGCTTGGCGTTCTCGAATTTGCGCCCGTCCTGAAGAATTACCGTGATCTTGTCCACGTTTCCGACGACGTGATTGTTTGTCAAAATATAGCCGTCCTTGCTGATGATGAAACCGGAGCCTTGACCCCGCTCGTAGTATTTTCGCGGAGCTTCCTGCTGCGGGAAGAACTTCCTCATGAACTGGTCGCCAAAGAGCCCGAACGGATCGTTGAAGCCGAAAGGCGTTTGGGAGGTCGATGGACTTTGTTCGATGACCTTCTCGATCTTGATCGAGACGACCGCCGGCATGGCCTCCTTGGCCGTAGCGGCGAAGGCTTCGGAAAGCTCTTTGGCTACCTTCGCGGGCGACTGGGCGAGGACCAAACCGGCCGGGGACATCGTGATGACCAATAATATCGTCGCAAAGACGATACTCTTCCTAGCGGTGCTTTGCCTCTGTCTGCTTTTTACACTCATGACTATGCTCCTTTCAACTGATGTTACCGAATTTGCGAGAGGGGATTTTCCTCTCTTGTGTTGTCGGTTCCGACAAGATGTAATCCCTTCAGCCATCAACGCTCTTGCCGATCATTGTGTTCTTAATTGTACGCTTGATACCACAGACAAGTTCCACATTGATCCACATTTTCATAATCCTGGAATCACAGATCTGGAAACCGGCATCCTCGATAGCCCGGCGTACCAGAATCGGACGGCAATCAAGATAATTGGGAAAATGGCGGTGCGTCCACTCGAACACCTCCATGATCAGGCCCTCAGGCGAGACCCGAGACATACCGACAACCACGATCCGGCCTGCGGGTCTGAGCACGCGCTTGCATTCGGCGAGCACCTGCGGAATATCGGGCGTGTCAAAAAGCTCAAGTGTGAAACTCATAAAGATACCATTAAGGCTTTCGGATTCGTAGGGAAGATGCAAAGCGTCACCGCACGATAGTTCAATCCGGTCGCCCAGCCCCTCTTCATCAGCACGCTTTCGAGCAATCTCGACCATTTTCTCGGCCAGATCGAGGCCAAACACCTTACCGGAGGGACCAACGAACCGTGCCAGCTCAATAAGACTGTGGCCGGTGCCAAAACCGATCTCGAGGACCTTCCAGCCCGGCTGCACGTCGAGCATTTCGAGCCCCGTTTTGCGCACGGGCGCCTCGGAATGCTCCGCGAGAACATCATAGACCTTGGCAATCTTGTTATAGAACGCCTTCGTTTCTTCTTTGCTCTGCAATACCCGCAGAACACCGGCCTGGCGGCACGTACCACTCTCATTCATTTCACATGCTCCTGCTTTGGCGCGGACGTGTCGTACATACCTCAGCGCAAAACCACTGAACGCAATACTAGGGAAGCATACTCCTCTCTTTTCTGTCCCTCAAATAAGGAAAATCCTGAATTTGAATGCAGAATTCCTTAAATTCCGTGCATCGGTTCGGTATGAAGGCCTCTCCAAGCCGGCTGATATGCAACACGGAAATCAATGAGGTCAAGCCCAGATGTCCCATCTCGCGAAGACCGAAGTTCCGACTCGATATCTATGTAGGCATTTTGCTTATCCTCAATGGAGGAATCTCCCCGTTTCCTCATTGCTAGGACAGGAGTAGATGGTAAGAATATGACTTATGACAACCGCGAGTCAGCGCGCACTCTTGGAACAGGGTAAAGGAGATTTGACAATGACCGATTATGGGTTCACAAAAGAATTGACAACACCTTTTGAAGAGGCGGTGGAGTCCGTCAGTAAGAAACTGGCCGACGAAGGCTTCGGAATCCTTACAAGAATAGACGTCAAGGAGAAGTTCAAAGAGAAGCTGGGTATTGATTTTATGAAGTATGTCATCCTCGGAGCCTGCAACCCATCGAATGCCCACACGGCGATCACCGCCGAGATCAATATTGGATTGATGCTTCCATGTAATGTGATTGTGTACGAAAATAACGGCCGGACCATCGTGGCGGCCATCAAGCCGACAGTGGCGATGCAAATGATCGGCAACACAGCTCTAGAGGAAGTCGCCGAGACCATAGAAGCAAGATTGGGCAAGATCATTGCCTCCATGTAGAAAGGACGGGATCATTATGCCATACGTCAGCACACCTTCTCCACAGGCCGAAGAAAAGGAAAGCACGATGACACCGGTATCCGAGGAGCTTTTGGACAAGATGCACCGCTACTGGCGTGCGGCCAACTACCTTTCCGTGGGCCAAATCTATCTGAAGGACAATCCTCTGCTCCGAGAGCCTCTCACGCTCGGCCACATCAAGCCAAGACTCTTGGGTCACTGGGGGACCACACCCGGCCTCAATTTCATCTACGTTCATCTCAATCGCATTATCGCCGCACAGGACTTGAACGTCATCTTCATCTGCGGACCCGGGCACGGCGGGCCCGCCATGGTGGCGAACACCTACCTGGAAGGAACCTACAGCGAGCGGTATCCCGAAGTGACGCAAGATACATCGGGAATGAAGAAGCTGTTCAAACAGTTTTCCTTTCCCGGCGGCATACCGAGTCATGCCGCGCCGGAAACGCCCGGCTCAATCAACGAAGGCGGCGAGCTTGGCTACTCGCTTTCTCACGCTTTCGGCGCGGCCTTCGATAGTCCGGATTTGATCGTGGCCTGTGTCATTGGCGACGGCGAAGCAGAAACCGGGCCGCTGGCAACGGCCTGGCATTCGAACAAGTTTCTCAATCCCGTTCACGACGGGACTGTATTGCCCATCCTCCATCTCAACGGCTACAAGATCGCCAATCCAACAATCCTCGGACGCATGGAGGATGACGAGCTCAGAGATCTCTTCGTCGGCTATGGATACAAACCGTACTTCGTCGAAGGTTCCGAGCCGCAGGCGATGCACGAGTCGATGGCGGAAACGCTCGATACGGTGATTGCGGAAATCAAAAAGATCCAAGAGGACGCGCGCAATTCGGGGACGGCGACGCGTCCTCGATGGCCGATGATCGTTTTCAGATCGCCCAAAGGCTGGACGGGTCCAAAAGAGGTGGACGGGCTCAAGGTCGAGGATTTCTGGCGCGCGCATCAGGTGCCGGTGGGCGAGATGGCTACCAGACCCGGCCATATCAAGATTCTCGAAGAATGGATGAAAAGCTACAAGGCAGAAGAGCTTTTTGACGAGAACGGCTCGCTGATCTCGGAACTGGCTGAACTGGCGCCCAAAGGCAATCGTCGGATGGGAGCCAACCCTCATGCTAACGGCGGCCTACTTCTACGACCATTGACAATGCCCGATTTCAGAGATTACGCCATTGAGATACCTGAGCCGGGCAGAATCCTCGGGGAGGCGACAAAGGTGCTGGGGCAATTTTTGCGGGACGTGGCCAAAATGAACGCCAAGTATCGTAATTTTCGGGTGTTTGGCCCGGATGAGACCGCCTCGAACCGCCTAAGCGCCCTGTTCGACACGACCGAACGTCAATGGATGGCCAAAATCCTGCCCGAGGACGAACACCTGGCGCCAGAGGGCAGAGTGATGGAAATTCTTAGTGAGCACACCTGCCAGGGATGGCTCGAAGGGTATCTGCTGACC
>JARRQQ010000522.1:0-6684 GCA_037381725.1 Sedimentisphaerales bacterium | reverse complement strand
GCCACGGTTCAGGACATCCGGCGAATCATCGCCCGGGCGAGGGACAGGCTTGCCGTCAGCCGCAAAAGAACCGTGCTCTTCATCGATGAGATTCATCGCTTCAACCGGGCGCAACAAGACGTGCTGCTGGACGACGTCGAAGGAGGGGTTCTGATCCTCATCGGTGCGACCACCGAGAATCCGTTCTTCTCGATCAACTCGCCGCTGATCTCCCGGAGCACTGTGTTTCGTTTCGA
This sequence comes from Sedimentisphaerales bacterium, assembly GCA_037381725.1. GTDB lineage: Bacteria > Planctomycetota > Phycisphaerae > Sedimentisphaerales > Anaerobacaceae > JAFGTG01. The sequence continues at coordinate 6,448 of JARRQQ010000522.1, read as the reverse complement.
GCCGCTCAACAAAGAAGACGTGTTAACAATACTGAAAACCGCGATCGGGGACGCCGAGCGGGGACTCGGTCGATTGAACGTCGACGCCGACGAGGACGCTCTGAAATTCCTCGCGGTGATGAGTGACGGGGACGCGAGGAAAGCGCTAACCGCTCTCGAGGTCGGCGTCCTCTCTCAGCTCGCTCGTCAGCCCGGCGGCGGACGCAAAGAAAGCAAGGGACATCCGGCTGGTCCGGCGAGAATAAAGTTTAATCTCAACGTTGCCAGAGAGTCGATACAACAAAAGACAATTGACTACGACGGCACGGGCGACACGCACTACGACTTGGCGAGCGCTCTTCAAAAAAGTATGCGAGGTTCCGATCCCGACGCGACGGTGTATTGGCTCGCCCGTATGCTGACGGGCGGTGAGGACACGCGTTTTATCGCCAGGCGGATCGCGGTCTGTGCGGCCGAAGACGTTGGCAATGCCGATCCCATGGCAACGGTGTTGGCCGCCGCCGCCGTGCAGATTTCAGAATTCGTGGGTTTGCCGGAAGCGCAGTTGGCGCTGGCCCAGGCGGCGATATACGTCGCGTGTGCCCCGAAATCGAATGCCTCGGCTTCAGCGATCTGGCGCGCGAGGGCCGACGTTAAACAAGAGCCGACACAGCGCGTGCCCAAACATTTGAAGGACAGTCACTACCCTGCCGCGAAACAGGCTGGCTTCGGGGTGGATTACAAGTACCCGCACGATTACAGAGATGGATTTGTGCGGCAGCAATATCTTCCCGCTCAGGCGAAGAAGAAGTATTACATGCCGAAAGACAGAGGCTACGAAAAAAATCTGAAGCGTTATTTACAAAAGCTCCAAACCTTGATAGAAGAAGAGAGTAGAATAGGCCAGGACGGTGCCGAACAAAAGGATTAGGTCTATGGACAAGGCCCAGTTGCGTCGTACGTTGCTGAACCGCCTGCTCACAATACCTTCGGAGCAGAGGGACGAAAGAAGTCGAAGGGCGTGCCGGAATCTGGCTTCGACGGAGCAGTTTGTGGCCGCCTCGACCGTGATGATGTTTCTGTCGCTTCCCCACGAGGTGGACACGTCCGAGGCGATCCTCCACGCTTGGCAGCTCGGTAAGGTCGTGGCGGTGCCGAAGATTTCCTGGGAGCAGAGGCACATGATCCCGGTTCGGATCACCTCGCTCGAGACGGGGTTCAAAACGGGCGCTTCCGGCATGCGAAACCCAGTGGCCGGCGTCCCCGTGCCTTTCGCCGAGATCGACATGGTCGTCACGCCGGGCCTGGGCTTCGACCGAAGCGGCAACCGGCTCGGCCGGGGCGGTTCGTACTACGACAGGTTCTTTGCGAACGCCGATTTGAAGGCGGTCCGGTGCGGCCTGGCCCTCGCCGAACAGGTCGTCGAGACTGTACCGACGGCCGACCACGACCAGCCGGTCGATCTGTTGATCACCGATGAGGAAATAGTGCATTTTGACAAATGAGCTTCTGCGAGAGCGAACGTCGAATGTAAGCAGCTTGCGGGACTCATTTTTCACAGTGGAAAGGAGTGCAAGATGGCTCGTCATCCGAACGGCGCGCGAGCCGGGCAGAACGCCCGAAACCAGACGTACACGATTCTTCTGATCATTCTTGCTATCGGGGTGGTGATTGCTTTCTTCTACGGTCCCTTCGGCAAGAACAAGCCGGAACCTGTCGGCGCCGATCCGGCGGCTCAGGATTCGATGGCGCCCGATACGAACAGTGTAGAGGCCGTCGTACCCGAGGTCAACGAAACCGTGGCGCTGGCGCCGCCGGTTGAGCTTGCGGCTGAACCCAACGTTCCCGAGCTAAACGCGGCGGAACCGAACGGCGTGCAGCCCGGCTTTGCGGGACCGACGCCGGCAGCCGCTACACAGCCCGTGACCCAGCTCGGCGCTGAGGCCGCGGTGCTGATCGCCGAAGCGGACAAGCTGATTATGATGGGTTCCAGCGGGATCATCGCGGCTCGTGACAAGCTCAACGAGGCGCTGCGCATGCCGATGAGTCCGCAACAGAGAGCGGGCGTCAAGGAGCAGCTTTCAAAACTGTCCGATCAGTGGCTGTTCGGAAGGACCGTTCTGCCGAACGACGGGCTATCCGAGAGCTACCTCGTCAGGTCCGGCGATCGACTGGCAGTCATCGCGGATAAGTACAAGATCCCCTACGAGCTGCTGATGCAGATCAACAACATCAGCAATCCCAGGGCGCTCCGGGCAGGGGCGACGATCAAAGTCGTCAAGGGCCCGTTCCATGCAAAGGTCTACCGATCCACGTTCGCCATGGACGTGTATTTGCAGAATACGTACGTCCGAACCTATTCCGTGGGTCTCGGCAAGGCGGGCAGGGAGACGCCGACCGGGCTTTGGCGCGTCCGGCCGGGGGGGAAGGCCTACGCGACCTCATGGCGGGACCCGGATACGGGAATTGTCTACCAGCCCGAGGACCCTGATTACCCATTGGGTTCGAGGTGGATCGCCCTGGAAGGTCTCAGTGGCGAAGCCAAAGGAAGACAGGGGTTCGGAATTCATGGCACCAAAGAGCCGGACCAAATCGGCGGGGCTTTCCGCCGAAAAGGCGGGGCTGTGCTCTGCTCCGTGGCGCGAGGAGTCAGTCGTCTGAGCGGATTCCGATGGTGGGCAAATTCTCCGTTTGTAAGAAGCTCATAGTTTTTTCGATTAGTCGAAAAGACTATGAGCGTGACACGATCGAGGCCATCGGACTCTACTGAGAGACTAACGGATTCGTGGGAACCCCACACATTCGCGGGCTTGCCGGATTCTTGCCCGCGCGGATGTCTTGTCGATGGCCCCACGTTTACCGCTTGTCCGGCTACGAGCAGATCAGCCGACGATTTTCGCGTTTGTAGTGACGCCGTCGGGTCCCGCTCGGGACGGCTTGCGCCGCGTTCCCGCGGGAGCCCCCACGGGCACCCTACGAACTCTATTCTGCCGGTAGCTCAATAAGCGGAAGAACGTGCCCATCGAATGTACACTGTGTCACGTTGGTGCATGCAGCCCTGCGGTTTGTTGCCCTCCTCGGAGAAACCCGAATTTCATTGCAAAAGCAGCCAAATAACGCTAAGCTACTATCCCAAAGAAGGATGGCGGAAGAAGAGGGACGAAGGTTTCTCGTTCGTCGCCCATCGTCGTCGGACTCCGACGTCTGATTCCGGAAGGATTGTACGGTAAATCCCGTCTCATAATGGCAGAAAGGAAACGAAGAACATGAAACGCATAACCAGGAAGTGTGAATTGCTTGCGGTTTGTATGACTCTGTGCCTCTGCTCGCTGGTGCGTGCGGATTGGCGGCCGGCTCAAGGACGGCTGATGACGCGATGGGCGAAGAAGGTCTCGCCGAAGAACGTGCATCGTGAGTATCCGCGGCCCCAGATGGTTCGCAAAAACTGGATGAATCTCAACGGACTGTGGGACTATGCCATTCGGCCCAAGGACGAGCCGCGACCCAGGCCATTCGACGGGCAGATCCTTGTGCCCTTCCCGGCCGAGTCGGCCCTGTCGGGTGTGATGAAGGCCGTCGGCGAGAACCATCGGCTCTGGTACCGCCGCGACGTTCGGATTCCAAAGAAATGGGCGGGCCAAAGAGTGCTGCTCCATTTCGGTGCGGTGGACTGGGACGCCACCGTCTGGGTCAACGGCACGTGGGTCGGCAATCATCGCGGCGGCTATGATCCGTTCACGTTCGACGTGACCGATGCGCTGAAAGACGCCGACCGGCAGGAGATTGTGGTCAGTGTGTGGGACCCAACGGACGCGGGCACCCAGCCGCGAGGCAAACAGGTCAGAAGACCTCGCGGAATCTGGTACACCGCCGTGACGGGAATTTGGCGAACTGTCTGGCTGGAACCGGTTCCTCAGACCTATATCGACTCCATCAAAATCGTTCCCGACGTCGACAGCGACTCCGTGCGCGTGATCGCTATCTGTCTGGGGGACGTGGCGGGCTGTGCCGTCGAGGTCCAGGCCAAGGACGGATGGTTCACGAAGGGCGAGGCCGAAGGCCGGCCCGGCGAGCGAGTCGTCGTGGACCTCAAGAAGCCGAAACTGTGGTCGCCGGACTCGCCGTTTCTGTACGACCTGAAAGTCACGCTGAACGACCCCGATGGCAAGAAGCTCGACGAGGTAAGCGGCTACTTCGGGATGCGCAAGATCGAAGTGAAGAAGGACAACGCGGGGGTCAATCGCCTGTTCTTGAATAATGAAGTGCTGTTCCAGTTCGGGCCGCTGGACCAGGGTTGGTGGCCGGATGGATTGTACACGGCGCCGACCGACGCGGCGCTGCGCTACGACATCGAGGTACTCAAAAAACTCGGCTGCAACATGCTGCGAAAGCACGTCAAAGTCGAGCCCGACCGGCTGTACTACTGGTGTGATAAGCTGGGGCTGATGGTCTGGCAGGATATGCCCAACGGCGACAAGCACATTCGCGGCAGCGAGCCCGATCTCCAACGCACCACGGAATCCGCGACGCAGTTCGAACTGGAGCTTACGCGCGTTATCGAGTCACTGGACAATCATCCATGTATCGTGATGTGGGTGCCTTTCAACGAGGGCTGGGGACAGTACGACACCGCCAGGATAGTCACTCTCATCCGCGGACTGGACCCGAGCCGCCTGGTCGATAACGCCAGCGGCTGGACCGACCGCGGCGTCGGCGACGTGCACGATATTCACAGGTACCCCGGTCCAGCCGCGCCGCCGACCGAACCCACCCGCGCCGCCGTGCTCGGAGAGTTTGGCGGGCTGGGTTTGCCGATCAAGGGCCATACGTGGCAAGATGAGAAGAACTGGGGCTATCGTAGCTTTGAAACGCGGGAGGCGCTGACGGATGCGTACGTGGCGCTGATCGACAACCTGCGCACGTTGATCGGCGACGGCCTATGCGCGGCGGTCTATACGCAGACGAGCGACGTGGAGATCGAGGTCAATGGGCTGATGACGTACGACCGCGCGATGATTAAGATGAACGCCAAGAAAGGCGCCGCCGCCAACAGACGTCTGTACCTGCCTCCGCCCGTCGTCGAGACGATTGTCCCCACGTCTCAAAAGCAGCCGCAAACTTGGCGATATACGACGAGCCAGCCCGCCGACGGATGGCAGAACGCGGATTTCGACGATTCGGCGTGGCAAGAAGGCCGGGGCGGATTCGGAACCAAAGGGACGCCCGGCGCGATGGTTCGCACGGAATGGAAGACGTCGGATATTTGGCTTCGCCGGACGTTCGAGCTGAAGGATACGAAATTGGACCACGCTCAGCTTGATATTCATCACGACGAGTATACGCAAGTCTACATCCACGGCCGGCTTGTCGCCACGCTTGGGGGTTACACAACGAGCTACGTCCCGGTTCCTCTGGACGAGAAGGCGCGCCAGGCTCTAAAGCCCGGCTCGAATTGCCTGGCCATCCACTGTCGCCAAACCACCGGCGGCCAATACATCGACGCCGGCATCGTCAACGTCATGGAACGAGCAAAGAAATAGTTCGGGATTTTCGTTGTGTTGCACCCAAAGAAGCAGGCGGTAGGGTGTGCAACTCGGTGCACACGCGCTCCCATCCAGCGCTATTGGGGGCACGCGCAAACAGAACTCTGATATGGTGAACGGTCAATGATCCAAGGTATGAAGACACAGGCTGCGTTGGCAGCAACGTGATAGAGCTTGGAGGCAAAATTATGAATGTCAAATCAATGAGTCGGCGGGATTTTGTGAAGGGGTGCGCCGCGGGTGCTTCCGCTCTTGCGGGTTCGACGTTGATTTCGCAGCGGGCACATGCAGAGGAGAATAAACGGCCGAACGTCGTACTGATCGTCAGCGACGATCACGGATGCGAGGCGCTGGGTTGTTACGGCAATCCGGTCATCAAGACGCCGAACCTGGACGGTCTGGCAGCCGAGGGCGTGCGGTTTACGAACGCATTTTGCACGACGGCCAGTTGCAGCGCGAGCCGGTCGGTGATTCTGTCCGGCATGTACAACCACGCTAACGGCCAGTACGGCCACCAGCACAGTTATCATCACTTTATCTCATTCGAGAACATCAAAACGCTACCGGTCATTCTCACACAAGCCGGATACCGGACGGCGCGAATCGGCAAGTACCACGTCGCGCCGGAGGAGGATTACAAGTTCGACGTGGCGCTGCCGGGCAACAGTCGCAGCCCGGTCCAGATGGCGGACAATTGCCGCGACTTCATTAGCGGTCGCCAACCGTTCTTCCTGTACTTTTGCACGAGCGATCCCCACCGTGGGGGCGGCGTGGCCGAAGACCTGCCCGGCAAGCCCAATCGGTTCGGCAATCGGGCCAAAGGCTCCTACCCCGGCGTCAAGGAAGTCAAGTACGATCCCGAGGACGTGATTGTCCCGCCGTTCCTGCCGGACATCCCGGAGTGCCGCGCGGAATTGGCGCAGTAC
>JARRQQ010000521.1:0-3872 GCA_037381725.1 Sedimentisphaerales bacterium | reverse complement strand
CTGGCCGTTCAGGAGTTCGTTGCCGATGCTGAGAAGACTTGCCTTTTTCATAGAGCGGGATTCTAATCTCGCCCACGCACCATAACAAGCCAAAAAAGACTCTGCCTATTTGATGAGTCCCAGTTGTACACCGGGGACGGATCCCTGTGGGTAGCAGTGCATTTTGACGGCAGGGCTATCGGCGGAGACGCGAAAGTCCATGCTCGAGAAGTCTTTGAAGCCGGGCTCGGCTACTCTGCTGCCTTGTTCGAGGTTAAGCTCCTTTTGCACAAGCTCCAGAGTTTCGTATTTCTTGTGCTTCTTCCAGGCGACGCCCCAGTTGAATAGCTCGGCACCGGGGCCGGCGAAGTAGAGATTATCCTTGAGCGTGAGCGCGAGCTTTTCCAGCGACAATGTGTCGGCGCCCTGGTCCGCCCGGGCGGGCCAGGGGCGGCCGTCCGTCACGTCGAACCAGCCCCAGGTCTGGGCGTCGCGATTGTAGGCGATCACGTTATTGCGAATGACCTGATCGTGGTTCCACACAGGCTCACTCTTGCGGCTTTCGATGCGTGGCGTCGAACGCGTCTGCTCGCGGAAATTGAAGCCTTCCTTGTTGCCGATGAGCAGGTTGCGTTCAATCACGCAGTTCGGCGAGCTTGAGATGCTGATGCCCGCGGCGGCGCCCCAGGCCCCGGGCGTGTCGGCCAGGCCGTTGGCTATGATGACATTGTCGTGGGCGTGCAGGCCGTAGGAGATTTCATAGAAGATCCCGGCGTCCTCGTTGTGGGCAATCAAGCAGTTGCGGATGGTGCAATCCTCGTTGCCGATGTCGAACCAGATGCCGTTGCCCCGGTTCTCGGTGAAGGTGCTGTGCTCGATCACTACGTCCCGGCTGAGACATATCTTGTTTCCGCCCGCCTCCCAGCCTCGATTGAAGCCTTTGGTGTTGTTGTCCCGCACGGTGCAGCCGGTCATGCGGAGCCGGTGAGCGCGGCCGGCCCCGAAGCCAAGCTGGCCGTTGTGCTGAAACGTGCAGCGGCGGACCGTGATGTCCTCGCCGGTGAACGCGGCGCCGCTGGCATTGGTGTACTCGAAGAGACAATCCTCGACCGTCAGATGATTACCGGAGAATTCGACGGCGCCTTGCTGCGCGCGGTTGGCGGCATACCGAAAGCGAATACCCTTGATGCGGACATAGTCGCCCTTGACGACCATGATCCGCTCACGAACCGATGCTTCAACCGCTGCCTTCTTGCCTCTGACGTCCTGATTGTCGTAATTCCAGACATAGAGCCGTTTATCGTCCAGATCGGCAAAGAACGTTCCTCGCGCGAGCTTATCGCGGCTGAGGACCTGGCGGAGTGCATAGCCATCCACGAAAACCTGCTCGCACCGGCCGATCAGGCGATGGAAGTCATCATTTGGATGAGTGTAATGTTCGTTCCACGTGACGAACTTGTGCGGCCACGGTGTGCTGTAGATACGATCCTCGCCCGGCACCTCAGTCCACTCGGTAAGCCGGTCGGCACCGGTCACGATCACCGTCGCCCCGACGGCGGCCTGAAACGTGATCGGCGCGTTCGGCCGCCCGCTCCTTTCGATCACGACCCTTTCGCGGTAGACGCCGTTATGGATCACCACCGTATCCCCCGGCTCAACAAGCCCGGCCGCTTCACCGACCGTGCGCACCTGCTCCTCCGGCCTGATGCTGCCCAACTTCTGTTGAGAAACGTGCCAAGTCCTCGCATCCGCCCCCGCGCAGAGGTAGAGACTCATCACCAACAGACAACCAACCCGCCCGGCGAGAGCCTCAATCGTAAATCGCAAATCGCTAATCATAAACTCGACCCGTCACGCTCTGCTCTTGCCGCCGGAGACGTTGATGACGGTTCCGTGGATGTAGGCGGCGCGGTCGGAGGCCAAGAAGCAGACCGTGTTGGCGACCTCGCTGAGCTTGCCACTTCGTCCCAAGGGGATAGAGACCTGCTCGTATTTCTTGCGGAACTGCTCGACGCTGATTCCCCGTGTATAGGCCACGGCACGCTCATACTCATCGGAGCGCAGAGCGGTCGCCTCGACAATCCCCGGAGCGAGACCGACCACGCGGATGCTGTGTTTACCCAGCTCTTTCGCCCAGGAGCGCGTCATGGAATAGATCGCCCCTTTCGTCGCGGCGTACACGCTTTGGCCTTCCGAGCCTTCCAGGCCGGACTCGGACGACATATTGATAATGACGCCGCCCTTGCCGGATTCGATCATCACCCGAGCGGCCGCCTGTGCGCACAAGAAATATCCTTTTTGGTTGATCGCTATCATCTTATCCAAAATCGCCTCGGTCAATTCCTCCTTGCCCGCCGGATCGACGAGCAGACGCGGAATGAGAATGCCCGCATTGTTGACCAATACGTCGATCTTACCGAAAGCATCGAGTCGCTTTAACCGTCGCCTCAACACTACCTTTGCTCGTCACGTCGGTCGTTGCCGAAATGTGCTCGCCGCCGAATCGCTCCTTCAAGCTCGCGGCGGTTTGCTCGGCGCCAGGCCCATCCACGTCCGCGACGACGATTCTCGCGCCAACCTCGGCCAATCCTTCACAGCACGCCTTGCCGATACCCGCGGCGCCTCCGGTTACGATAGCTACCTTGTCTTCCAAATTGAGCCAGCTCATTCGCTCACCTCAATCATTGCTTTGACGACGCCATCGCGATAGCCAGCGACCAGCTCGAAAGCCTCTTGCGTCCGTTCAAACGGGAAATGGTGTGTAATCATGAAATCAACGTCAACTTTCCCGGAGGCGATCAGGTCGATGGCCTTCTGCGTGCACTGGTTCTGGCGTCTGATATCGACGATGGTGATCTCCTTTCTTCGCAGGAAGTCGATGGCGAAAGAGACTCTGTCGACGCGCGGAATACCGGTCAGGATCAGAGTGCCGCCCGGGCGGAGCAGGTCGATGCACTGGTCGATGGCCTCTTGTTCGCCCGCACATTCGAAGGCGACGTCCACCCCGTGCGGGTGTTGCTTGAGGATTTCTTCGACGATATTCTGCTTGTCGGGATTCCCCGCCCAGGTCGCGCCGGCCTTCCTGGCCGTCTCGATACGCGCGTCGATCTTGTCCGTCATGTAGCAGGTGTTTATGTTCTCGGCTTTGGCACTGGCGAACGTGCACAAACCGATAGGACCGGCGCCGAGGATGGCGACGTTCGCATTTTTCGGCAATTTAGCCTGCTGGACCGAATAAGCTGCGATGGAAAGAGGTTCGCACATCACGGCCTGTTCGAGCGTGATAGCTCCGTGCGTCGGGTAACACGATTCCTCCGGCATGACGAGGTACTCGCATAAGCAACCGTGACCCTGGCCGGGCGTGCCGAGAAAACGCAAGCTGTAGCACGTGTTCTCCCGGCCCATCTTGCACTGGGCGCACTGATGGCACGATACCGCCGGATCGATCGCGACGGCGTCGCCCGCTTTGACGCGGGTCACCGATTCGCCCACATCCACGACGGTCGCGGCGCACTCGTGCCCCGTGATGTACGGGTATTCCACGACCTGCGAGCCGATTCTGCCCGTCTCGTAGTAGTGGACGTCCGAGCCGCACACACCGACTCTCTCGATCTTCAGCAGGACGTCCGTGGCTTTCTGTACCGTCGGTTCCGGGGCGTCCCCCATTTCCATTTGTCTCAAACCCGTCAAGAAGACCGCTTTCATGCCATATCTCCAATTACAACCGGCATCGTATGTCGTTTGAATACAATAAATGCTGCCTGACAGCAGAGAATGGTCTTATAGCAGAAGTGCGTCTTCTTTGCCAGAACTACTTCGCAGGAATCAGCTTGATCTCGAAGAGGTTCGGCCAGAATTTGCCCGTCACGAACAAACGGTCCCGGCCGGGGTCA
>JARRQQ010000520.1:2963-7352 GCA_037381725.1 Sedimentisphaerales bacterium | reverse complement strand
CCTCCATGACCCGGAGCGGATTTGAACCAGTAGGTTTTGGCCGCACGATAGACCGCGGGATCCATTTCCGAAGTGAAGACCCATTGACGCTTGCCGCTCTCGTCGAAGGCGATCACCTGCTCATCCGCACAGCCCGCCAGGAGCAGGCGATGCGCCGGCCACCAATGAAGCATTCGAACGGCTCCATCGGCCTTAAGCACTCGAAGTTCATTGCCGTCGGACGACAGCAAATGAATGTTCTTTCCTTCCGCCGCGCAGATCGCGCTGCCGCCCAGCGAGGGAATCGTGATCAGGTCCGCGATCTTGCGGCCGACGCTCGCAGTCATTGTGGCGGTCAGAAGCGGCGCCTTCGCCGGCACGGTTGAACGAGCCTCCGCCATCGCGAGGGATCGTTTCTGACGGCCTTTCATCAGAAGCGCATCAAGATAAGCTGGCAATTTCGCCATATATTGTTCCGATGGTTTTGCTTTCTCGAAAACGTGTTCGCCGGCGTCGAGATGAACTGCGCCTCGCGGCTCCTCGGCCAGTTCGGGCGCAAATCGGACAAGCCCCTTAGCATAGAGATGATCTTTTGCCAGTATCGCAAGTTCAGCTTTTATACCCTGAAACTCCCCCATAGTCGCTAACGCCGGGGAAGGCAGCGCCAGTGCCGCGGCGTTCCCGGCCAGGCGGACAGATCCGACCGATGCTCCCTGATCGCCGACCAGCGAGAAGAAGTAGCGGTGCTCCCCCTTTCTGACCCGTCCGAGCCATTGCATGGTGGCAATACGCCCCTTGCAGGTGGTCGTCATCAGGTCGGCGGGCCAGACTTGCCCCCGCCCTTGCGTTCCAGGTTTGCCGGCTTCGGTGGCGGCGTCGAATTCGATATGCCCGTCTTCAAAAGCCTCCGGTGCGCGGGCGGTCTCCCACTGAATCTGGACCTCCAGATGATTGCTATCCGTTCGGAACGCGAGGTCATCCACGACCAGAGCGTAGCGTTGCACAGGTTGGACCAGCGTGCGCCGCCAATTGCAATAAGGTGCGTCGGGAACCTCCGCTACTACGATGGCCGTCTTTCCAAGAACTTTTTGATACTTCAGCGCGGCGTCCATTGCGATGTGCGGCTCCACAAGCCCGTCGGCGCGCGTGAAGACCTGATTGCGATAGCCTTCGAGCAACGTGCGGCCGTCGAGGCGCAGCTCGAGGATGGCAAATGTGTGATAGGGATTGCGCGAGGCGCCGTTGAACCCGTCGATCAGGATGAAGTCGCCCGAGGCATCCGGCGCGCTGCGATAGCTGCCGAACAGGAAGGACTCGTCAAAATGGAGACCGCTGTGTCGCGCCCTCCACATCGGCCTTGGAAGATGGTTGATGCTCCACTTGCCGACCAAGTCTTTCGGCGGCTCAGGTTTGAGGTCATTGCCCGGCCAGAAGGACTGTCCTAAGCGGAAGATGTTCACATCCACGCCGGTGCGCTGGCGATAACGGATATACCTGCCATCACGCATGAGATAGGCGGCTTTGTGCAGATAGCCGATGGATGCCGAACGCAAAGCCCAATCCGGCCGGCGGCCTGAGATGAGCATCTCCTGACCTCGCAGAAGCGTCTTCAGCACCCCGTTCTCTACGGGTACCCGGTCGCCGCTCAGAAGCAGGTAAGTGAAGATCGGAGCGATGCCCGTGTCATACCAGAAGAGATTGTCGTTCTCGCCACTCACCCACGCGTGTTTGTGCAACGGCGCGAAGTGCATCTTGGCGCTCTCGACACAATGCTGCCAGATCGAATTCGGGTAGTCCTTCTGAAAGTAGCGTCCCAGACAATACAGCGAGATCGCCGACCATTGCCCATGTCGCGAGCCGACGCCCGCCGGCGGCGTCGTTCGCCCGTAGATGCCTTCGCCTTTCCGATGGAGGAGCTGCTTGGAAAAGGCGTTGGTCACGCGCAAACGCTCCTCGTCGGAAAACACAGGGCTTTCTTCGATCAGGTCCCAGAAGAGGATCATCATGTGGGCGTTGTAGTGATACGGCCCGCTCAGCGGCTCGTCCTTATTTTCGATGCGTTCGCCGTCGATGGCGGCGATCTCCGCGCGGGCCTTCTCATCGGGAAAAGCCAGCCGGATAAACTCCCGAGCCTGGAACGGGTCGCCCGTCATGTAGTACATGGCCATCCGCTTGCTGAGGCTGTTCCAGCCGAAGTAGCCCACGGAGCCGTATCCTTCGGACGCTTCCCACGTCTCGAACTTGCGCAGGTTCGTCGGAATGTGGATTCCCTCGCCGAGCTTGATATCCGCCAGCCAGCCGACGGACAATGTGCCGTCTGATGAGATACCTGTTTCCTTGAGTCGCCTTATGAGCACATCCGCGGCGGCGTCCACACCGGCCGAGTCGCTCGCCCCCACAAAGATCACGTTGTGGCCGTCGCCGAAAGGATTGTGGAGCGTGCGCACCACGTGTCCTCCGCGGCCGGGATAGCGGAGATCGAGAAGCGTGTAGTACCGATTATACAGTTCACTGATGGTCTGATTGGTGGACCGATTCCCCAAAACGATCAGATGACCCTTGACCGGTACGGCTCCAGCGGAAGAATGGTCGTTCATTATGGGCACTTCGGCATCCGTTAGCCCGGCGATCCATTCCCGGATGCGTTTGGCCGGCTCATCGTAAATGCCTGAGGCGGGAACGATGATGGTAATATTCGGCCTGCCCTGATGTACTAATTCTGTGGTGATATGCAAATCCTTGAGCTTCGTGTAGACCGGCGGAATGGGATCCGGAGGGGCCGCTGGAGGCGGACTCACGCCCGAGACAAGCCTGGCATCGCGCAGCAACAGGCTGGGGGTCGGGCCCGCATGGGTGTATAGATAGACTGTAGCCCGCTCTGTGCCGGGTGGTGCCGTCCCCTTCACGGACACCCTCTCAAACGCCTTCGTACTGCTCGGGTCGAGACTCATCTGAACATATTTTTCGGAAGGGAGGAAGCGCAACTGAAGATACGCGCCGTCCGAGGCCGCCCCTTCGATCCCCCGAGTCTCCACGCTTGCTTCGTAGGTCAAACTCGGCTTGACAGTGAGCGTCTGCATCAGGCCGATTTCCGCACTCGAATCGCCATCTACCATCTTGACCGCCGTCCCGACGGAACCCTCCAGTTGAACCAAACTGATGTGCTGATTCGTGTCGCGGCCCCCGTACAGCGACCACCCGACGGGAAGCCCGTCTGCATCGACGCCCTCTTCAAACGTGGGATTCGTCAGGAGGTTCTCCGAGACGCGCGCCGAGCACGTGGAGGATGCGACTGAAACAAAAGCGGCTATCAGCACCAGTAGCCCCAGCGGGCGACAAATATCGTACCTTGTTGCGTGATTCGAGACCATTGTCAGACTGTCCTCCTCTGGGGACTTGTTCACATTAGCTGGTTGCCATCAGGGATCGTTGCGCGTCCCGTGCGGCGTCGCGTGCGATTTCCGGCAGCGAAGGGTGAATGAAGATCATGTCCAACAGATCGTCGAGCGTACCTTCCTTCTTCATCATCGCGATGAAAACATGAATCATGTCCGATGCTTCGTCACCCAGAATATGCGCGCCGAGAATCTTGCGTGTAGGCCGTTCCACCAGGAGCTTCGCGAATCCGACGTCGTAGCCCCTTGCGAGTCCGGCGTTGCTGTCCGCGTAGGTCGCTCTCCCAACGACGTAGTCCCTGCCCTGCTCAGCCGCTTGCTCCTCGGTCATGCCCACCCCGGCGATTTCGGGCACGCTGAAGACCGCGTGGGGCACAGGCCCATACTCAATCGGTCCCTCTGCGCTATCCTGAAAAACCGTTCGCACAAGGTATTCCGCCTCGTAGTTGGCCGTGTGGCGATAGAGATGGTTGCCCACGCAATCCCCCAATGCGTAGACGCCCTCGACACTTGTTCGCAAGCGGTTGTCAACATGGATGAAGCCATTTTTGTCGGTCTCCACGCCGGTATTCTGCAAGCCGAGATCATCGGTGCTCGGCACGACGCCGGTCGCTACCAGCAGGGCATCGCCAGTGAAGACTTTCTGCTCATCCGCCGCACCCCTGCACGTGACGGAAAACAAACCCGTATCAAAGTCGACTCGGATGGGAACGACGCCCGTATACACCGAATGGCCACAAATAAAGTCTGCCGAGAACGCTTCAGCCACTTCCTGGTCCTCGTGTCGCAAGAAGCGGCTCCGCACGAGGAACGTGACGTTCGCCCCCGCGCCGGCATAGGCGCCGCCCAGTTCTACCGCGATGTACCCGCCTCCTATCACGAGCAGATGCTCGGGCAGGTCCGTTCGGGCCAGGGCCTCGGTGCTCGTCATGAACGGCGTGCCCGCAAGGCCTGGGATATCCGGCACGTGCGGACGAGCCCCCGTGGCGATGAATATTCTCTCCGCCTCCAGGTC
>JARRQQ010000520.1:0-2894 GCA_037381725.1 Sedimentisphaerales bacterium | reverse complement strand
GCTGCCTGGCTGACATCCCATTCACGGCCTCGGTTATGCGCTTGATGAGAGCGGCAAACTCGATCCTTGCGATGGAATCCGACGTTACGTTAATCTTGCTCCCCTCCCGGATCAGCCGGGGCAGGTGAGTCGGGTAAATCAACATTTTCGAAGGGATACACCCGCGGTTGAGGCACGTCCCGCCGACCGCGCCTTGCTCGATGAACGCCGTCTTGCGTCCCATGGACGCCGCGGCCAACGCGATCTTCATCCCCCCGCCGCTGCCGATGACTATAACGTCGTAGTGCGTCATCCGGTTGACCGTATCCAGCAACAACTCGCGTTGTTCACAAACGCCATCCTTCAATCGCCGAGGCTATTGCCCGCCAAACGCGTTCATGAAATAAGCCGAGGTCTTCACTCCATTGACGAAGCTCTCAACCTTGAATCGTTCGTTCGAGGAATGTGCGCCATCCGAATCGAGTCCGAAACCCATCAGAATGACGGGCTTCTTCAATTCGTTCCAGAACGTATTTGCCACGGGAATCGAGCCTCCGCACCGTATGAACACCGGTTCGGCGCCGAATCCGAACCGGAGCGCGTCCTTCGCTTCCTGAATCACCGGGTCGTTCACGTCGAACAGGGCCGGTGACGTGGCGGAAAGCGGCCCGTTGATCTGGGCCTGCGCAAAGGCGGGACAATTCGATTCCAGATGCCGTTTGACACGCTCGAAGACCCTGCCCGGGTCCTGGTCGGGCACCAGCCTCATGGAGATCTTCGCCGTCGCCTTGGAGGGGATGATGGTCTTCATCCCCTTGCCCGTATAGCCCCCGAGCACGCCGTTGACGTCAAAGGTCGGACGCGCCCAAATCCGTTCGAGCATGGAATAGCCGTCTTCTCCGAAACCTTTTTGCGAACCGGCCTCGCTCAGGAGCCCACCTTCGTCGAAGTTCAACTTCCGGACGTTCTCCTTTTCCCACTCGTCGGGAGGTCTCACCTCGTCGTAGAAGCCCGGAATGACGACCCGGCCGCCTGGCTCCATGCAGGCGGCGAGCATTTGAGACAGGGCGATGCACGGATTTCCGACCGCCCCGCCGTAGGCGCCGGAGTGGAGGTCCCGCTTCGCCACCCGCACGGTGACTTCCATCCCGAGAAGTCCGCGAAGCCCGTACGTAACGGCCGGCGTACGCTCGTCATACATGGCCGTGTCGGATATGACCGTGGCGTCGACCGCCAAACGGGCTTTCTCGGCCCGGACATAGTCTTGCAGGCTGGTTCCGCCGGATTCTTCTTCGCCTTCGAAGAGAAAGGTCGCATCGCAGGGCAGACGCCCGGCCGTCTTGATCAGACTCTCGACGGCCTTCACGTGGGTGAACAACTGGCCTTTGTCGTCGGAGGTACCGCGTCCGAAGACGTGGCCGTCCCGAACGACGGGTTCAAATGGCGGCTGGTCCCATTCCTCGCCCGAATCCGCCGGCTGAACGTCGTAGTGGCCGTATAGAAGGAGTCTTCGATGCGACCGGCCCGAGGCTTTTGCCTCTACGATGGGATGGCCGCCATTCTCGACAAGACGAGCTTCGAGACCGATGCCCTCGAGGTGATTTTTTAACCATCGAGCGCATTCGACCACGTCATGATCGTGTGCATTCTGGCTGCTGACCGACGGAAACCTCAACAACTCCCGAAGCTCGTCGAGGAAGCGAGCCTTGTTTTCATCTATGTATCCAATCGCTTTATCAATCATCGGTCTGACGTCCGTGAATAGAACCTAATTGCGCAAAGCTGATCGCAACACCGAAACGACCCACAATCTCAAATGATACCCCGTCGATTTGCTCCTGTCTCGGCAGGCGCTTAGCGAATTCGGCGAAGAGCCCTTCGAGCAGCCTGTTTGGTGCCGTTGTTCTTCGATTTCTCAATCACCATTTGGAGCACCTGGCGCCGCTGATCCCTTGAAATCCCGGGGCCACCCCGCCCTGCGACGTTGACCATCGCCGAATATGCTTCCTCGGCGATAGCCGGGTCTTGAGCGAGCGATTTCAACAATTCCAGGCCGTTGAGGCACGGTGCCTGGCCCAAAACCGCAATGGCCTGTCGCCGCTCTCCGGGCTGCTGGATGTTAGGCCACACGTCGTTGATTTTCGCGACCTTTTGCTCGTTGCTGAGCTTGCTGTTGCCGCGTACGTAGTGGAGGTAGCCCCGCAGACCCAGCACGCGGTGCGTGAGTTCCTGGGCCGACGTAGCCAGCGTCAGCAGAGCCTGCCCCGCCTCGCTGTCCTCGGGCCAGTTGTTCGGCCAGGTCGACAGGATACGCACGGCTTCATCCCGGACCGCAGGCCGGGCACTCTCCACGGCGGCTTTGACCGTCGCCAGAGCGTCGGGGCCGCCGATGACGGCCAGGGCGTGCAGCCCGGTCATATGAAGCTGGTCGTTCGAGCTTTGCGTCAAGGGACGCACGTATGGGATGCACTTTACGCCGGAACGGCCGCACACCGACAGCAAGGCCTTCTCGATACCCGTGCGCTGCTTCGAGTCGCCGGCTTCCTGGAGCAGCTTCACGAGATCGGCGGCCTGCTCGCCTTGACCGATGATACCGATGGTCTCCACGGCGGCACTGCGAACTCCCGCGTCGCCGGCGTGAAGGCACGACACCACGGCGGGCACGGCTTCGCCGATCTGTCGCTGGCCAGCCACCTCGATGAGGATTCTCTGCAACTTGCCGCTCGCTTTCGGCAGGCGGGCCACCAGATCGGCGTCCACGTCCTTGCCGGGCAGTTCGATCAACGTCTCAACGGCGGCATGCTCGATTTCGGCATCGTTCTCGGTGGCCGCATCCAGCAATACCGGCACGCACGAGACGTCGCCCAGACGGGTCAGGACGTCGATGGCCGTGATGCGCAGGTCCTTCTGTCCGC
>JARRQQ010000519.1:0-5414 GCA_037381725.1 Sedimentisphaerales bacterium | reverse complement strand
GGCGGGCCTTTGATGGATCTAATCCTGGCGGCACGATCCGGGCGGTCGTTCGACGTATCTCCCGTGTCTTTGACCGAGCGGCGTTTGCGGCGGGCAACACCCAACTGTCCGCCTATCTGCGACAGCGCGACCTTGCGGACCCGGATCACGGAAACAAATAGAATCGCCACCGAAGCAGTGAGCATGATACCGCAGTGCAAAGGCCACGGGGAAACAGGCATCGACCCGGCGACCCTGGGGTTGACCATCATCATGGTCCTGAAGAACATCGTCACGTAAGGATTGGAGGCGGAGATCACGGCGAATAGCGTGTCTTCCGAGATGATCGACCTCAAGTCAAGCGTATGCCACATCATCACAGCCACCAACGGCAAGAGGGCAAAAAGAATGCCAATCGACACGAAAGCGATGACGATCACCTTGTGGGGCCGTCGGGTGAAGATCGAGAAGAACAGACTGAGCGATCCCACGAACACAACCGTGGTTAGCGTGACGCACAGGCTGGAAGTGACGTAGCCCCAGGGCACGCCGCCGAAGACGCGGACGATAGCCAGCAGCGGCAAACTGATAGTCAGCAACAAGATCAATTGGAGCAGCTTGCTGAGCAGCTTGCCCATGACGATCTGGAAGCTGCTGATCGGCGTGGTCATCAGCAGACCCAGGGTGCGGTGGTAAATCTCATCGCTGATGGAGGTACTGAGCATAATCACGGCCGCAAGCTGCGTCGCACCGAACTGGAGCCAAGCGATACAGGCAACGATCATCTTGCCGATTTGGGCCATTCGGGAGACGTAATACAGGTTCGAGCCGCCGTAGTGTACCTCATCCAGCCACACTGTACTCAAGAAAAGGGTCAGCAGTCCAATATATGCAAAGCGCAGTACGTAGTTCCTGCGCCGCCGGCTGGAGACACGAAGCTCTTTGTCGAAGATCGGTCCTGTCAGCCAGGAAAGGCTCAGAACTTTCCGAACACCATTGTATAAGGCGAAAGTCATCATTGATTCCAAACCGGTCGAAAAGACCTGCGGCCCGTGCTGCTCACCGCAATGACAAACGCGACGACAGCCAGCGCCACGTATGCGACCACCAGAATAAACAGCGCAGTCCAGGAAACCGCGAACAGGTCGAACGGTCCCGGCGATCCGGATCCCATCGCGTGAGAAGAAGCCGATGCCGCGCCCCAGCCGCCCGTGACGCCCAGGATCAAAACCGCCGCAAGAATCGGGCTCGCCGGCAGGGGCTGACAGAGCGGTATCGCGAACCAGAGAAACAGAATCAGGTTCACGGACGCGGACGTCGAGCTGTGTTTGAACCAGGAGCTGAACAACACGCCCACGGCGGAGACCAGCAGCGCGCTGCTTGAGATTACCAGACCCAGAGGCAAGATAGCTGTCAGAGGTATAGAGCCAGCGATACTGAAGACGGCCACGTGGGCAGCCAGCAAAAGCCAGAAAGCCCAGCCGGCCAGCAGGGCGCCGGCCATCTTGCTGAGTATGATCTGCCTCTCGCTCAGTGGAGTGATAAGCAGAACGGACCAGGTCTGTGCTTCTTTTTCAGCGGTTATGCTCGTGGCGGCAGCGGCGGCGGTCCGAAGCAGGGCGAAGAAAAGGTAGACCGAAACGAAAGCCATGTGCGCTTCCTTGCGGCCCAGATAGCCCTCGCGAGCGCAGTAGCCGTACGCGACCATCAGGACGACGAAGCCCAAAGCAATACCGAGGATTCCTTTGAAACTGCCGACCTTGTTGCGAAGGCTCACAATATCCTTCCAAAGAACAGGTGGGCCTTTAGTCCTCAGAATGGGCCTGGAGACGACTACCGAACGTGCTGTGGCTTTGTTCTTTTGCGCGGCGGCCCGACGCTCTTTTCGAGAGGCGAAGACGCCCGCCTGCCCCGTCGCCTGGCGCAGTCCCACCCGGCGAACACAGATCGTTGCGAAAGCCAGCAGCAAAACGGCCCCGCCGGTCATGATGGCGCAGTGAAGCAACCAGGATAAGCCGGGGCCTCCTCCGAACGAAGAAAGCATGTTCCGCGTCGCATACATCATCACGGTGAAAGGATTGACGTAAGCCAGCACACGTTCGGGGAGGATGCGGACCTGGTAGGCGAATTCCACCAGGCGCACCACAAGGATCGGCAACGCGTACAGCAGAAAGCAAACGACGATTGTGCGGACAATAACCCCGTGCGCGTGCCGGTCATATATTGAAAAGAGCAGACTCAAGGAGCCGGCAAAAAACGCCGCGGTGAGCGTGACACATAGACTGGAGACGACGAAGCCCCAGGGCACGCCGCCCATGACGCGCACGATAGCCAGCAGCGGCAGACTGATGCCCAGAAACAAAACCAACTGAAGCAGTTTGCTCAAGAGCTTGCCCATCACGATCTGGAAGCTTCCGACGGGCGTGGTCATTAACACGCCGAGCGTTCGATGCGTAATCTCGTCGTTGATCGCAGTGCTGAGCATCACGACGGCGATCAGTTGAACGGCCATGAACTGAAACCAGATAATCGTGGTCATGAGACTCTCACCGGCCTGGGACATTCGGGAGACCTGATAGGTGGCGGAGGAGCCACCCGATCTCATTATTGCGGTCCAGGTAAACGAGATAAATACCGTCAATAAGGCGGGATAAAGGAAGCGCACCACGTAGTTCCTGCGCCGCCGACCTGAGATGCGAAGCTCCTTACTGAAGATTGGTCCCGTCAGCCACGACAGGCTCAGAACATCATAAACACGACTGTTCACAATAGAAGGTATCATCCTCTGATAGTGTACCTAGAAAATATTCCGCCGAAAGCGGCGCGTGGCACGCCAGGCAAAGAGCCAACCGACAAGCATATAACCTACCATCACAATGAACACAAAATATGTCGATTCCAGAGAATCGCGGCTATGATCGGGCCATCTGTAGGATGACCACACCGACCGCGAAAAAGTGGAAACCATGATGACCTGAGCCTGCACGAAAGGAATCAGACTCAAATAACAATCTCCGAGTTCTCGCAGGCTCCGATAGACCATATGCCCAAAGTAATTGCCCCGAATGACGCCCTGGAGGAGCCCCAGGAGCAAAGGCACAAGCCCCCAGAGTGACGCGGCGAACACAATATTTGTTATTACCGCCTCACTGGTGTGTTTGAGACGAGAACTGAAATAGAAACCGGTACCACAGAGAAATACGACAGTCCCGGTTGCCAAAAGAGCAAGATGAACGAAGGCAAGAGGCCCCACACACTGATAGACCCAAAACAAGCCCACGTAGAGAAATAGCAGCAACCAAACAAACAGGCTGCGCCGGAGCACGCCAATGAACTTACCGAGCACGATCTGCCAGTCGTTCAACGTTGTCGTCAACAAAAGCGGCCAGGAACGACTCTCCTTCTCCGACGTGATACAAGTGGATGGTAGTACAGTTGCGGAGAACATCCCCATACCCATGAATATCCAGACGTATAGCATGTGAGTCTCTTCGTAGCCGAAAGAGTTGGCAATAACGGGAAAAAGATACATTGCGACGATCATCGCGGCCTCCAAGCCGATGACCACCGCGACGATGAGTTTTTCCCGGCTGGATATTCGGGACACCAACTCTTTCCAGGCAACCGGAGGACCCTTGACTCGCCGGATGCGAGCGCTTGTCCGAACGGTGACGGTTTTGTGGGTGGACTTGTGAATCCAAAAACGTCGCAGCCGATCCAGCACGTTGCGCTGGGCTGCCGCCTGCGCGAGGGCGACCCTTCGCACAAGGTAAACAGACTTCGACAGAACGAGAGCCGAGGCCGTCAGCATGATCCCGCAATGAATCGGCCAGGAGAACCGAACTCTCCCGATCTGCCTTGGGTCGAGCATCGCTACCGTCCATGAACGGAAAGCTCCTCGCCGAGGAGTGCCACGAGCCACGGCCAAGTTGCCCCGTGATGAGAAAGAGTGGAAATCCGAACAGTAATCCGAGTGCCGCCAGAGTGACAATGATAACGACGTAGGCCTTCGAGCTGAAGGTCGAGAAGAACAAGCTGAGCGAGCCAACAAAAACGAGGGCAGTGAGCGTCATGCAAAGGCTGGAGAGAACGTACTCCCAGGGAACGCCGCCAAAGACACGGACAACGGCCAGCACCGGCAGGCTCGCAGCGAGCAGCAGAACCAACTGGAGCAATTTGCCGGACAGCTTTCCCATGACGATCTGAAGGCTGGTGACGGGCGTGGTCATGAGCACACCGAGGGTTCGATGATAGATTTCATCGCTGATGGCGGTGCTGAGCATGACGACGGCAACGATCTGGGTGGCGTAGAATTGAAACCAGACCAGGGTCACGATAATCTGCTTGCCGGCTTGGGCCATGCGGGAAACCACATACGTCCCGGAGACGCGGGTGAAATTCACCACGTCGAGCCAGATCATCGTCAAAAAGACCGTCAGAAAAATGAGATATACAGAGCGCAAAATGTAGTTTCTACGCCGCCGGCTGGAGACGCGAAGCTCTTTACTGAAGATCGGTCCCATCAGCCGGGAAAGGCCCAGTACCCGCGAAATCGAATTGACAGAAGCAATGCTCATCATAGATCGCGATTAGAAGACGCTACGCCTCAATCGGCGTACCGCCTGTCGGGCGAAAGCAGCGCCGATCCCCGCGTGAACCAGCGAGACGCCGACGGCAACAGCATAGGGCGCCCACGAGAGTCCCGAACGCAGCACCGACTCGGTAAAGGCAAGACGCAGCGGATTAAGCAGGCCGCAAAAGAGATACGTCATTGCGAAATAAAGTCCGGCCGTAGCGGCCACGGCGGCTGTCGTGCTCCTCAGGCGAACACCGAAGTAAAGACCCGAACCGATCACAAAAAATACAGAACCCACGATGCTGCACGCACTCAGGACGAGTGAACCCAGCACATAGGCGAGTCTGTCAGCGCCGGCGAGGCTGTACATGCCGATGTAGCTCAGGCAAAGCAATCCGAAGTACATCATAATCAGGGGTATGTTTCTGCGAAAGGCGGCGATTGCCTCGCCCCGAATGATCTCACGATCCGTCAGCGGCGTGGTCAGCAGAATGGGCCAGGAGCGTGCCTCTTTCTCCATCGTGAGACTGCCGGCAGAGAGCACTGCCAGGCGAAGCAAAACAACCAGATAGAGGCCGGACATAAAGGAGTGTGGCAGTACCATCCTCGCAACGTTGACTTGCCCCGGGTTGCGGACCGCCCGCGCGAATAAGACCACGACAGCCGAGACGAGAAAGGCCCCTATCAACAGGGCGAACAAGAAGATGTCCGCTTTCCGATGTCCGATGACACCATTGCGCATCTCTTTCCAGACAATCGGAGAGCCGATAACCGGCTTGATCGCTCCGAACCGCATATTCCGGAGATTGGCGTCGGTCGTCCGCTTCGAGAAGCGTGCAAACCACCGCTTGCCAGTTCG
>JARRQQ010000518.1:0-5420 GCA_037381725.1 Sedimentisphaerales bacterium | reverse complement strand
CACGATCCTCGATGATGTCACATACTGCCTTGACCTCCACTCCTTCCAGGTCCAGCATGACCTTCAGCAATACCGTCCCCCGCGAACCAATGCCCACCATTCCGATACGTACTTTTTCCATAGCTTGAGCATTCACATTGGAGGCTATAGATGCGAGTGATTCCTCGCCAATGGACAATCCCGCTACTGCTGCTACTCCAATCTTCAGAAATTCCCTGCGATCGTGTTCTTCCTTCATGATCTTACCCACCAATGACCTGAAATTGCCGTATTAAGATTTGGTATTATAATCTCAAAACGGCACTATTATGACAAGGACAAAACGACTATTCCGCCCGGGTCAAGCCACTCTCAAACCATTGTGATACCATCGTGTGAGGCCAAATCTATGGATTCTTGACAGATTCTTTCGTCATTCCACAAAAAAATTTCACATAATCCCATTTCCGACCACTACAGAAAAGGCAGAGGCATCAAACAGTAGCCTTAATGAAACGTTAAACCTATTTAGAATTTGGAGGTAAGAATCATGTATTTCGGATATGAAGTTAGTGGTTTACCGGCTGGCCCTCGCACCCCTTATCACGCTCTGTCAACTTTCGACCAAAAGAACCACTTCTACCAAGCTCCTTTGAAAAAATATATCGAGCCTATATCGTATCGAGTGCCGTTCCTGGACAAAGATGATGATTTTGATCAATTCGGCATTCGCAGAACTCGGTACTAATTGTACCCATCGGATGTTGTTCGAAGATGAGGGGAGTTGGCCTCCTCTCATCTTCTTTAGTACTGTTGTTTCAAAACGATGTACGCTGCCAGCCATGCAAATAGGAGCTGCAAATCATGTACGACATGTCAGATCCGTGGATCTACCCGCAGTATCGAGCCGACCGTATTGACGCATTGAATGATTACGATTGGCGGACAGCTCTTCGCATGGGTGTGGTGAGACTGTAAAGCAAATAGTCCGACAATTGAGGGTATCACCATTCTCTGTTTGCGGGAGTTTTACCTCAAGTGTCAACGACAAACACTGAGAAGTGCCTCGGAGCATTACAGCGGCGCCCAAGAATCTATAGCTATATTAGTCGAGGAGAAGAAACTATGTTCACATACGCCAACAACGTATCTGTAAATGACTTCAGCAGATATCAAGAAGAGAAAAAGATGAAGTTCGAAGCATTCAAAAGCGGACTCCGCGAGATAGAGCAGAGGGAGGCTTACGTATGGGAAAGTCTGGATTCGCAGCGTCGTCAGGAAGATCTTACCAGAGATCATGTCGACTGGTTCAGAATCAAGTCCCTCAGAGATTTTGAGGACAGAAGTCTGTACGAGAGTTTCGAGAAAGAGAAGCAGAATCTCTGGGAAGCCATCTATCTCGACAAAAGTTTGTGAAAGCCCCCCTAGAGTCTCGTTACTGGTTGGGGAGCATAGGATCGGTGAAATTTGTGTAGATGTAGAAGAGCGGGCCCACGCCGGCATATACAAGTACATTCTCCGGAGAGGCTCTACCACCCACTCCCCAATCTTGAGCAGCAAAACTGAATCCCGCAGATTTCACATCTGTGGTGGGATTCGCAACGCCTTCTCAGTTTCACATCATGCTTTCTACCCACACTTGCTCTCGCCGCAATAGTCACACACAATACAGTTTGCTTCACGCCGCATGGGTCGACCGCAATCTTCGCATCGTTCACGGAACCATGGCACCTGATCACTGACAGGGGTCCCCATTGCCTCCTTGATCGCTCGGGCGATTGCATCCGGACAGGACAGGACATTGACCTCCTTGTTGGTTTTGCGCGCCACGGCAGCAGACAGACATCTGATGCCGGAAAGCTGGTCGATCATAACGTTAGGGTTCACACCAGATCGTAGCGCCGCCGAGACTGCTCTACAGGTCGCTTCTGACTGGCTGGGACAGCCGCCAGCCTTGCCCAGATTTGCGAAGACTTCGCATATTCCCTTCTCGTCCTTGTTGACCGTCACAAATAGTGTACCACACCCCATGCGGAATTTGCTCGTAGTGCCGGCAGTAACACGCGGTCGTGACCTTGGGCTCGAGTTACCACCGCCGGTGGCTTCTGACAGAACCTGGTCCGGCCGGCTCGTGTCTCTGTAGACAGTCGTGCCCTTGCAGCCGGTCTCGTATGCCAGTCGGAAGATTCGATCTACATCCTGGATCGTCGCATCAGCCGGAAGATTGACCGTTTTCGAGACGGCATTGTCAACGCTGGCCTGCAGGGCCGCTTGCATGTGTATATGCCAATCCGGTGCAATTTCATGTGCCGTGACCAGAACTTCGCTGAGGTTGCGAGGGATTTGTGGAATGTCTTTCGGATCGGCCCCGCTCATGAGTTCGGCCCTCACCTTTTCGGTCAGCCATCCTTGCTCCGTACCCAGACGTTCCAGCAAAGGATGCAACTGGATAAACTCGGAGTTGTCCAAGGCCCGCCGCCTATAGGCATATTTGAAGATCGGTTCGATGCCGGAACTGCATTTCGCAATGATGCTGATACTGCCTGTGGGTGCGATAGTGGTGCATGTTGCATTGCGCATCGGCTTGTTATGCTTGGTTTGCCAAACCGACCCTTCCCAGTTTGGAAAGCTCCCTCGTTCCTCGGCCAATTCCTGACTCGCTCGATGGGCATGCTCTCGCATGAACTCACCTAAACGTCGACCTAATGCAACGGCCTCGTCACTATCATAACGCATTCTCAATAAAACAAGAGCGTCGGCAAGCCCCATGATGCCCAATCCGATCTTTCGGTTACCGCAACTGATCTCTTTGACATGGTCGAGCGGCCAGGCGTTCGCATCAATCACGTTGTCCAAGAATCGCACACCATGGCTTATCGTCCGCTGCAACTGGGACCAGTCAAGATCGCTCCCATCCGGCAGAACATATTTGGAAATATTGACCGATCCTAAGTTGCAGCCCTCACCATTGAGCAACGGCTGTTCGCCACAAGGATTTGTCGCATTGATCCTACCCATGTGCGGAGTCGGATTTTCTTCGTTGACACGGTCAATGAAGCATATCCCCGGCTCACCCGTCTCGCGAGCATTCGTAATGATCATGTCCCAGACGTCGCCAACCGTATAGCAGCCTTCCGTGCCGGCCTCGATGGGTTTGAGATCCTGGAGCCGATAGGAAGAAGGCGCCACGGTCCTGTGGATGGCATAACGCTTTTTGTCCCGCGGATTCTCGACAATATGTGCCGCGTCTCTATTGTTCAACAGCCTGTGCATGAAATCATCGCCGATCTTCACGGAGATATTGAAGTTGTTCAGCGAACGCGTATTGCGCTTGGCATTGATGAACGTCAGGATATCCGGATGGGACATATTCATCAGCGCCATGTTTGCCCCTCGTCGGTGGGAGCCCTGCTGGATGGCGCCGGTGGCGACATCGAAGACTTCCATGAAGGCCAGCGGGCCGGTCGTCATCCCCCCACTGGAGGTCACAATATCTCCACTGGGCCGCAATTCATCGAAGGCGAATCCCGTGCCTCCTCCGGATTTCTGGATAACGGCCATGTGGGCGAGGGCCTCGTGGATCTCGGCAATGCTGTCTCCGATTCGCAGGACGAAGCAGGCGCTCAGTTGCCCGCCGGGCTTTCCGGCATTGACGAGGGTAGGCGTATTCGGCAAAAACTTCCCATCGACCATCAGATCGTACCATATAAGGCAGGTGCAAAATGAAACTATGAAGACTGTCCGGAGATCTCAGCGGACGGCCTGGAACTTTACTTTCACTCAATGCGTTCCGGCGGGCAGGGTGAAGGTGATATATGGGTTACAAAGCGAGCAGCAAAAGATGAAGCCTGGGGCGAACCGGTGAATCTGGGGCCATTGACCAACAGTCCGACTTATGAATTCGACGCATGCATCTCGGCTGATGGGTTATCTTTATATGTCAATTCCATGCGGCCCGAGGGACAAGGCGAAGATGACCTTTGGCTGACGACGCGTTCCACAATTGCAGATCCGTGGGGCGAAGCAGTTAATCTTGGTTCGACAATCAATAGTCCTAACTGGGAGTATGGCCCGAGCATCTCGGCCGACGGCTTGTCACTCTACTTCGTTTCCAACCGTCCCGGAAGTTACGGTGATTCAGACATATGGGTAGCCACACGAGAAACGACGAATGATGACTGGAGTGAACCGGTAAATCTCGGTCAAACAATCAATGACGCCATGTATTCACAGGGCCCAAGCATCTCATCTGATGGACTTGTGTTATTCTTTGAATCCATCCGTCCAGGTAGTGGAGTAGGTTCATGTGACTTATGGATGAGCAGGCGTGCAACGACCAATGATCCATGGGGTGAGCCTGTGAATCTTGGATCACCTGTCAACACTCCGGGTGGTGAAAAGAATCCATGTGTCTCTGCTGATGGCCAGACGTTGTACTTCCAACACTGGCCTGACTCTGATACCGGTCCCTGGGATCTATGGCAAGTATCCATCGACCCGATCGTTGACCTCAATGGCGATGGTCTAGTTGATATGGCTGACCTTCTTGTAATGATCGAGCATTGGGGTACGGATCATTCGTTCTACGACATTGGCCCGATGCCCTGGGGAGACGGTGTAGTGGATGTCAACGATCTGGAGGTCTTAGTGCGTTACTGGGGACAAACCGGGATTGGCGTCTCATCGGAGAGACTCTGGATCGAGGCGGAAGCAGCCGATACGATCACCGCGCCCATGAAGATTTATGATGATCCCGCAGCATCAGGGGGTAAGTACATCGGGACAGATGATGGTATTGGCAACCAGAATAGCAATCCGCCTGCCGATGGTATCGCGACGTACAATTTCGTGGTGGAGGGCGGAACCTACAAGATCAGTATTCGCGTGCAGACTCCCGACAGAAGCGGCGACTCTTTCTGGTTCAGGATCCAGGGGGCCACTATTCCTGCCGAGACGGAACTGCACAGCAGCGGCTGGGTGCGTTGGAATGGCACCCCCACCTTTGCCAGCGGATGGTACTGGAGTGAAGTCTTAAGCGACGATGATGATGAAAATGCAACGGTGTTCTTCACGATGAATCCCGGCATGTATATGTTGGAAGTAGCTCGCCGTGAAGATGGCGCACAGTTGGATGCTATCATGATTTCATTGAATACACTAATACACTAAGAGTTTTTGTGTCGCATAACCAACGTTTTCTGGAGCTAAAAAACGAAGGACTGGTAGATCGAGAGATTTGCCAGTCTGTTTTGGGGGCCACCCAGGATAAATGACTTGACGTCATTGCTTAAAACGAATCGTTATTGTTGACGCTGAAGCACTTCATCCAAGACTTGTTGGTATTCGGGATTGTCCGGTTCTTTCTCGACGGCCTTACGGGCCATAAGCAAGATCATGGGCATCAGACGTTTTTGAATCTCTGGGGCACTCCTCAACACCAG
>JARRQQ010000517.1:0-3882 GCA_037381725.1 Sedimentisphaerales bacterium | reverse complement strand
GATTCGTCTACCCATTTTCCGTTGATGATTCTGATGACGTTCTTGTACCCTTTTCGCGGCGGGAGTCTGAAGAGATAATTGCGTTGCTGCTCGGTGACCTTTGTCGGCCGGATGCGCTGAAGGTCCAGAGTGAACGTCAGCGGCTTTTTTCTGTCCCTCTTGTTGTAGGTTGTCACCTTTGCCAGCGCCGGGACAAAGAATCCTTCAGAGACTTGCTCGTACCGGTCCAGTTCGGCCACCGCGGCCACCTGACCCTGCGGGTCGAAGAACTCGATCTTCCTGACGCGATAGTCGCAACTGAAGATGTAAATCTTCTTGCTGATGACGCCGCGTTCCCGTTTCGTCAGTATGTCGTAAGGTCCTTCATTCGTCAGAGACCAATCCCGCTCCGTCTCCACTTCCCCGATGCCCAAGGCTTCGAGCAGGGTGCGCGGATTGATCAGCGGCCCTTCGGCGAACTCCTGCTCGGACCATTTGCCCCAGCAGTACAAGCTGTCCTTGGGTCGTATAGCCAGCCAGAATTCGTTCTCGTTTGAGCCGAGAAGCATTACCTTCGAAAGGGGGGGCTTGTCCCCCTGGAAATAGACGTCGAGCGGCGGGTCCACCCAAAGCTGCTGCACGGTGAGCTGCTCACCTTTGGGCTTGACTTCCCCTCCGGATAGTACTCGAAATAGCACTGTCCGTTTGCCCTAAAGGGCACCATATTCTGTGCGTTCGATCGAAGAGCCGCCAGCGCATCGGTCACCGACCTCTTGCCGGGACAAACCTGCGTCGGCCGTTGAATCTTCGGCGTGCAGCCGGCGAGAATCCCTATCGCCGCTGCAACTAATAGAACGAGTGTTCTTGACATGGGTTTCGGCTCCAATCTTCTTTTGCTCAAACCAAGTCGATGCGCTTGAGCCTCTCTAAATTTCCGTTAATCCACGGCCAATACGAATCTGCCCGCTCGACGCTTACAAATCGGTCTGAAGGATCTCGCCAATCTGCGAGGACAACTGCTCGACCTGCTCCTCATCAAGATGCGGATTGATCACTTCGGCGGTCTGCTTGTCGCCCACAATTCTCAGACGCCAGATTTCCCCCCCGTCGTCGATCGCGGTATCCTCGTATTTCAGAATTCGCTTGCGCATGAGAATCAGCGCCAGCACGAAGCGGAAGTTGACTTTCTCCGGATCGGTTTCTTTTTCCAGCCGCTCGAAAAAGGCCATCAACATTTGGTCATCGACGAACAACTGTTTCTTCTGATCGGGATGGGGTAGCTTCGTCTTCCAGTAACAAAACACATCGGGTTTCTCAGACTCCCAGTAATCCGCACAAAAGTCCCGTCTCTGTAATCCTTCCTCCGTCTTGACCAAAGCGCCGAAGTATTCCTGGCCGGGTTCGATTTTTACGCCCGTTCCGTAGCATTGCCCAAGCGGTTTGTTGATTTCCCAATCACTCATAACTGTTGTCGTCCGATAATGCCAGATAGAATTGCTTTTTGAGAGCTATTGAGTTGTGATTTTTTCACTATGGTGACTTTTGCCTCGCGTTCCAGCGGAACTTTCTGGCCTTCTCCACTCAAAGTCACCTTGATCTTTATCTGCTTTTTATCCCTCATGAGAGTGAGTTCGATTTTGTCTCCGGCCTTCCATTTTGTTGCCATTCTTTGGAGCTCTTTGAACGTCTCGACCGGCGTTCCGGTAATAGCCTGTAAAATGTCGTCGTCCCGGTAGCCGGCGTCTTGCGACCGTCGAATAATCAATCCTTCAGATGTTTGGCTGAGTGATTGAATGCGCAGCAGCCTATGGATCACGTAGCCTGGGTCAGGCAATTCCTCCAACACCTGCTTTTCCAAGTCGAGACCTATACAGCCGAAGTCCTCCTCCAGCGGCATCTCATCCGTTCCACAGACATATCTTTCAAAAAACTGCGTATGGTCTTTTCCTGTTATCTCATAGACAATTCTCTCCACGTCCTCGATCGTGTATTTCTTGCCGGTCGTGCCGAATTCCTGATACATCTGCCGCATTAAATCGTCCAGACCCTTCGTATTATTCGTGGCTTTCCGGATACGAATATCGAGAGACGCGGCGACCAGAGATCCGCCCTGATACTGCAAAGCACTATTGCGGGTTTCTGAATCACCAGCTTTGCGGATGGATACCTGACCGACATTTTGATAATAGGATTCGCCCGCCCGCCTCAAACGCTGGATAAAATGTTGTTCATTGATCAGACCGATACGAGTTGAGATCACGTTGGAGTAATACTCCGTAAATCCTTCACTGAACCAATATTCCTGCCCGACATAGTTGATGGCCTGACCGTTCCAGAGGTGAAACACTTCATGAGCAATGAAGGGCGCCCATCGTTCGACGTTACTTTTATTCGGCTCGTCACCCATGAGCATGCTGATGCTCCGGCCAAAAACACCACCGTCGAATGAGTGCCTTCTGTCCTGGGGATTGATTACGATGAGTGTTTGCCCCGAAACGGTGCCACCGAACAATTCCGCATAGGCACTCAGAAGCCTTTGTGAGGTTCTCTGCAGAAGCTCCCTTGCGTCGCTCATTGTTGTTCCGAGGACGAGAATGATCTCCGTGTTACCCGCTTTGGCGCGCTCCTCGATGTGAGTGCCGGCAAAAAGGAAAGCCTCTGTCAGTTCGTTTGCATTTTTCAGGGAAAAGGTCGCGGTCTGATTGGGGACGGATTGCCACGGTGTGGACACGCGCCATCCATCGGGAAGATCGAAGGACACGGTGATGTCGTTCATCTCACCGACGATAAACAGGGCGCGTCCCGTCCAAAAAGCCCCATCTTCGGTGGCATACGGCGCCTCATCGCGTCCCCAGGGCAAATCCGATTTGTCGTGCTCCAATGCCACTTCATAGCTCAATGTCACGGGCTGATTTTCTGTCCGTGCCATCTTCCAACGGGCTTCCCCGAAGTTCTCAACAAGTATTGTCTTGCCAGCCGAATCGGTTGCCGTGAGATTACGTACGAAAGAAGCATGGCCGTTTGGAACTTGCGGCGCACCGTTGTTATTCATCCACAATGACAGAACGTCATTCGTAGTTATTTGACAGCTCACGGTGGCCTTGCGCCAATTCTGACGGGAGATAGTGACTGTATATGCGACCGGGCCTTTTGTTCGTCCGGTTCGAGTCCATTGTGGGTTAGGCAAGGATTCCTTACGGTTTTGTCGTTGTCCCCCTAAAGCTCTGAGCAGCATGGATTCTCTCACCAGTTGCCTCAGTTGTTCTGTTGTCGGCGCCGCCAGGACGATAATGTGCATCGAGCGGGCAGTGCTGTTGAACTCCAATGTCCTTCCCTGCTTCAGCGCCGATTCGATCGCGGACCAGGCGACGGGTAAAAGATCTTCGTATTTTGCCGGGATCCGATCTTTTGTATCAAGCGAGAAAAGCAGGACCATTATGTCGCCGGGTTTCTTGTTATGGATTCCCTCGATAAAAATTTCGTCGTACGATTTTACCTCATGATAACGACCTGTCTTACTCAGCGTGACACCGCGTACCATCTCCACGATTTCGTCGAAGATATAGAAACCGGATGGGCTCATAATGAACATGTTCGGCAGTTTGGAGCCTGGGCTCGTCCGTAGGTCTCTATTGGTGAAGGGTGGATTTGAGACCTTGTTGTGGCACCCGAAAAGATCGGAAATGGCCACGACCGAATAGGGATTGCTGTATTTGAAAACAG
Source organism: Sedimentisphaerales bacterium (assembly GCA_037381725.1). Classification (GTDB taxonomy): domain Bacteria; phylum Planctomycetota; class Phycisphaerae; order Sedimentisphaerales; family Anaerobacaceae; genus JAFGTG01. Next base: position 180 of record JARRQQ010000517.1, on the reverse strand, counting down.
CGTCTCTCTGACCCTTCGCATATCGCCAACCCCATGTACGAGCTAAGTCGATTTCACTCAAATCATTGAACGTGTACAACTGTGTATGCAAGCCGAACAGATGCAAATCAAGAATGGGTTGTCCCAGCTTACGATAGTTCAGGCGATGCCAGCGATTTCCGATGTAGACTTCATTGAACG
>JARRQQ010000516.1:0-3891 GCA_037381725.1 Sedimentisphaerales bacterium | reverse complement strand
ATAGCCGACTCGTGCCGAACAATCAGAACTCCACACTGTTGTTGGATAATCCCGGTGTAATCGCTACTATTTCTTGAACGCCGTCTTGATTTCGCTTAACGAGACTCCCAGCAGAGCCTCTGCGATCGGATTAAGTGACGCCTCCGTGCCTCGCAGATGAAAAGTTCGATGCGTGTGCGATATCGTCTCGCCAGGCTGCAGGGCTGCGGCTGGCGACGACGTCTCCATCTCATAGAAAGGTCCAAGTGGCTTGGCTCCCGGTTCGGGAGGACCGTCGTTATATGAATTGACAACGTCGCCTTTGAAGGGCTTGTCCTGCAATTCCCACATCGAGTTGACATAATCCGTCGCGTCCCTCGGCTTGTCATACTGCACGATGGTCAGGACCTTGTTAAGCGCGTCGTAGCTGCCGAGCACCGGCTTGGCGCGCTGCGGCGACAGACCGATCTTGCTGCGGTATTGCCCATCGCCCTTGAAATAGATCACGCCGTTCTTGACGACCAGGCGGTTCGCCGGAACCTTCCCGAAGTAGGCGTCGTTGACGATGGGCCCCAGCACACTCTCCGGCCCTGTGACGTAAGGGACGACAACCGTAGTATCCGGCGACGGATTGAACATCCCCAGAATCCAGATCGAGAGCAGCCCGGTTTGTTTCTCCCAGGGCTTCGTGCCCGTGTTGGTCATGTTGTTCTCCGACTCGAAGGCCACCATCTTGATCATGTCAACCGGCCTGATCCCCAGGGCTTCGACAGCATCGGCCCGCTCGAGAACGCGCACCCTGCGGTCCACGCGTACGTTGAAAACCGTTTTCGAATAGTTCTCCAGGGTCATCTCTTTTTTCAATGTTGCGCTGTTCTGGGTCTTGGAGACCAACTCGAACGGTTCCGTGTCAAACGGCGCGGGCGTATACCAGTGCTCGAGATCAAAGGGAACGCCGTTCTTGAAGAAGATCGAGAATTGCCCGCCTTCCGGCCCGATCCAGAAGCGATCTTCGCCGCCGTAGACGTTGATGTGCTTGGCGATTTGGCCGGAGGCGACCAATTCGCGATTGATCCAGCCGAAACTCATCCCGTCCGGCCCCGCGGCCGTACTGGTCATTACGCGACCCTGCATCTTCGGCAACACGGCCACTTGGCCGTAACCCGTTGTATCGGACAAGAGAACCACGTCCGTATGCTCATTCAAAAATGTCAAATCGTCCTCAAACGTGTCCTTCACCGCCGTCATTCGCACCTCCTGACAACCCGCCAGAATTCCAATACACAACAGTACTCCCAGCAATCTTGCATGTTTCATTGCTTTGTCTCCTTACCTGTTCTTTATGGTTTGGCCACCGGCGACGATTGTGGCGAGGCCGTCCCGGCCTTGGATCCCGCCACCATCGTCGCCAGTGGTAGGAAACAAGGGCAAGATACCCTCACCACGGACCGCGCTTGTCCACATGGCCGATATGATAGGCTGTGGCCTGGGGCCGGTCAAGCGATAATGTGGGACGGCGAGGACAATTTCTAATTGCCGGGCGTTGGTAAATCGGCCTGCCAATTGTCGGGATCGTTGCCGTAATCGGTAAGGACTTTTCGCGTAAGCGATTCGCCCGCACCGTCGGGACCCGCGGGCCAGAGGTCCACGGAACCGGGACCGTCGCCGGGATGCGAGCCGTCACTGTAGTTGACCCGGTCGACGCGAACGGTGTGCTGCTCGCCATCAGCGTCAAGCTCGCCGGGCATGCTCAGCTCGATACTCTCTCCCGCATTGTCCAATCGGCCCTCGTACGGACCGAAAATTACGTCGATGGGCACGCTCGGGTATCGCCAGATAAAGGCTTCAGGATACTTGACGACCAACACGTGTCCTCCGGCGGGAATCGTCACGGGCTGATCGGCCGGGAAAGCAAAGTCAATGCCCTGAGTGAATTTCCACGGCGCGGCGGTGTCGTCATCATACAACGTCACCGGCTCGGCGCTGACGTTGCTAAGCTCGATGTATTCGTATTGGTCGTTCGTATAGGAGCCGCCTTCAGGCCAGTCGGGATTGTACATGATCTCACTGATCACAATCGGCCCGACCAGCGGATAGGCATTTTCCGAGCCGGGTGTCGGAGACGCCATCGCGACGAAGTTCGTTTTGCCCGTGCTGGGTACGTCGTAACGCCCGAACGAGACGCCCGGTGATGAAGCACCGAAGTCCTCGACCGCGCGATAGCCTATCAAGACGCCCTTCTGCGCAGAACTGAGATAGACCCTCTCGCCATTATTGCTCAGGGCAAAAGGCTCATGAGAGCCCGCGTCGTTCAGATTGCCGAACTGCAAGTCATCGTAGAAAACCAGATACCCGTTGGGGCCGATGGTTGTGCCGGAGGCGATCTCGTACTTGAAGAGGTTGTCGTTAGCGTCACTGAGAAACCAGCCGCCAATGTCAATCGTCGCTCCAGTGGTATTGTGCAGCTCGATCCAGTCGGGATCGCCACCGGGGGAGTTGGCGAGCAACTCGTTGATGACTACATCGCCCGGATTGGGAAGGATACCGCTATCATCTTGTCCGGGCGAGCCTCCGGCGTAGACACTGGCACGCCACGCGTCTTTCCTGCTCCAACTATCGAGATCAGGATTAGCCGGGTCGATGATGGTGAGAGAGAATCCCTGGCCGTCCGTCAGCGAGCGCCAGCCGTCCTTGTAGCTGAAGTCCTGGATCGTATCGCCGACGGCATCTTCCAACGTGATTCTCTCGCCGCCATTGTTCAACCTACCGGAGTATTCACCCGCGACGTTGATGTCTGTGCCGTATCGGGCCTCGAAGGCGGCGAGGTCTTGAACGACGACGATGTATTCGCCCGGAGCCAGATCGACATCCGGAAAAGCGAAGTTGATTCCTTTGGTGAAACGGACGAGATTCAGGTTGATCGTCTCGTCGCCGATGTTTGTTAGCTCGATGAATTCCTCGTTCAACTCGCCAACGTCAGATAGCGTTTGAGGATGATACATGATCTCTGTGACTCGGAGGCTCTCGGCAACCGGGCCGACGGCAAAGGTGGCTTCATTGAGCGCGCTCCAGGTTCCATTGCTCAGGACTCTTGCCTTGACGTCGGCACTATGGTTCAACGTGATAGAACTGGCATACCGGCTCGCATTGGGTGAAATCCCGCTCGATCCAGCGGTGGCGTCCCGGCCGGCGACAAGCTCAACAGAGAAGAGAAGATCGGAACTGGTCGTGGACACGTTCAAACCTTGGACGGCTAACAGATTGCTGCCTCGCTGAAGATTGCCGAGGTATGTGGAGACGTCGATATTCTCGAACTGAACGGCCTCGGCGTCGGAGCAAGACGTGTCGGCGTGCGAATTCCAGGCGGGTGTTCCGCCGAAATTTCGCCGGGCGATCTCGACGCCGTTGAGATAGGCAACAAAGCCGTCGTCGCGTCGGATTTTCAACGTCATGAAATCAAATACACCGCCGCTATCGTTGGACGCAAACGGGACGCGGATGTAGCACGTCGTACGCCTTGCATACATCTGGTCTTCGAGATCGAGACTGATAAGTTGTTGGTAGCCTGAGCCTCTTTCGTATCCGATGCCGCCCGGGCTGCCCGTGCACACGTCCCAAGCGCGGTCATCGAATACCCGCGCCCTTTTCCAGAGGTCGCCGATATTGGAGGATGGGACAAACACTCTCTTAGATGCATTCTCACTCACCAGGATGGTCGTCTCAGCCGCCTCCGGAACCGTACCGGGCGTGCGCGGGTCGGAGCCGTCGAGCGTGTACCATACCGCGCCGCCCGAAGCGGTCATCGACAACCGGGCGTTGGCCGAGACGTGTCCGCCGTGCTGGCGCGTGCCGTTGATCTGGAAGGTCGGCGCCGCTACGTTCGGATAGAGGCCCCGCGTCCTGAGTTGATTG
>JARRQQ010000515.1:0-3900 GCA_037381725.1 Sedimentisphaerales bacterium | reverse complement strand
ACGGGCACAAGCATATCGCACTTCTCGTTTGAAGGCAAGAAGCTCGACATACCCGCCGACCTTGCCGCCGGCCACAAGTGGCTCGCTCGCATGCCCACCCGGTAGTCCCCGATGGCCGGAGCCGGGGAGCGAATGCAACGTTTTCCGGCAACGCGTTTGACACCAGGCGCATGGGGCCATAGAATAGCCCCTCTCTTTCACCGGTAGGGTGTGCGCAGCACACCATTTTCTTGTGTATCGAACGTTGAGGTTCTTGAGAATGGCTTGGATCAATGAGAATTTCTTGAAATTGCAGGCGGGGTATTTGTTTCCGGAGATTGGACGGCGAAGAAGGGCGTTTCAGGCGGATCATCCGGAGGCGAAAATCATCAGCATGGGGATCGGTGACGTGACGCAGCCATTGGCGCCGGCCGTAGTCGAAGCGATGACTAGGGCGGTTGCGGAGATGAGCCGGGCCGAGACCTTCAGGGGCTACGATGACGGCGGCATCGGGTACGAGTTCCTAAGACAAGCAATTGCCGACACTGACTATAAGACTCGCGGCGTGGAACTCGATTTCGACGAGATCATCATCAGCGACGGAACAAAGTGCGATACTGGGAATATGCAGGAAATCTTCGGTCTGGACAACGTCGTAGCCGTATCGGACCCCGTTTACCCGGTATACGTGGACACAAATGTGATGGCTGGACGGACTGGCGGGGCATCCGGACCCGGGCGATACGAGGGGATCGTCTACATGCCTTGTACCGAGCGGAACCACTTTGTGGCGGACCCGCCTGATGAGAAAGTAGACATGATCTACCTGTGCTTCCCGAACAATCCGACCGGGGCCGTGGCGACGAAGGAGCAGTTGAGACGATGGGTAGACTACGCCAAGCAGAACAAAGCCGTCATTCTCTACGACGCAGCTTACGAGGCGTATATATCCGAGCCGCACATCCCGCACTCGATCTATGAGGTCGAGGGTGCTAAAGACGTCGCAATCGAATTCCGGAGCTTCTCGAAGACCGCCGGCTTTACAGGTCTGCGATGTGCCTTTACCGTCGTGCCGAAGCAACTGAAAGCCTACACGAAAGACGGCGAGGCGGTGGAAGTCGGCCCGATATGGAATAGGCGGCATTGCACCAAGTTCAACGGCGTCTCGTACGTCACCCAGGCCGGAGCGGCGGCTACGTATACCGAAGAGGGCAGGAAAGAGGTCCGAAAGACAATCGGGATTTACATGGGCAACGCGAAGCTCATCCGCGAGACGCTCGGCGAGATCGGCTATACCGTCTACGGCGGGGTCAACGCTCCTTATATCTGGCTCAAGACGCCGGACGGCGTCGGCTCCTGGGAATTCTTCGATACGCTGTTGAACAAGGCCCACGTCGTGAGCACACCGGGCGCAGGCTTCGGCTCGGCGGGGGAGGGCTATCTCAGATTGACCGCTTTCGGCCGGCCGGAGAATGTGAAGGAAGCGCTCGAACGGATCAGGGCGATTTCGTAATGGGAGAGACCACGGCATATATCGGGCTTGGCAGCAATCTGGGCGACAGGAAGGCCAATATCGACGGGGCCAATAAGCTACTCGCCGAGACGGAGCATATCCGAGTCGTCCGCGTGAGCGACATCATCGAGACGGAGCCGTTAGCGTCAACTTCACAGCCGAAGTACCTCAACGCCGTTGCCGAGATCAGCACAAGCCTTAGCCCAGCCCAACTACGCGGAAGAATCAATGAGATTGAAACCGCACTCGGACGAGTCCGGCGAGGGAAGTGGTGGCCGAGGACAATCGATCTGGACATTTTGTTGTTCGGCGACCAGGTTATGGATACGGCCGAGCTAACGATCCCCCATTCGCAAATGCACTTGCGGTCATTTGTGCTAACGGGCCTGTGTCAGCTCGATGCCGGGCTGATTCATCCGGTCCTGGGCCTGCCGGTCGGTGAATTGAAGACGCGCCTGAACGGCGGGGATTTCGCGCTCGATGCCGATAAGCCCCAGCTTGTGAGCATCGCCGGTAATATCGGTGTCGGAAAGACGACGTTAGCCAGGAAGCTAGCAAAGCACTTTGACTGTGGCGTCCTGCTGGAGCCTTACGATGAGAATCCTTTTCTCCCGGAGGTGTACGCGGGCAAGAAGGAATTGGCTTTGAATTCACAGTTGTTCTTTCTGGTGCACAGGGCCCGGCAGTTAGATCCGTTGGCGATGGCGCCGGGGCGGATGAGCGTCAGCGACTACGTGTTTGACAAGGAGCTGATCTACGCACGCCGGCTGCTCGACGCCCAACAACTGGCTTTGTATGAGGAGATTTATCCGCCATTTGCGTTGAAGGTCGCTTCGCCCGTGCTGGTGATCTACATGCACGATCCAGCGGTGGAATGTCTCGAGCGGATTCACAACCGCAATCGCCCGTACGAACAGCGGATTGAATTGCCATTTCTCGAAGGGCTCGGCTCGGACTACGACCAGCTCTTCCAGCGTTGGAGCAGATGCCCCGTGGTCCGCATCTCAACTTACCAGGCCACCGATGTGGAACGTCTGGCGCGCCAGATAGAACATTACACAGTCAGGTTGTAGCTTGTCACCTGACAACGAAAGAGGCCCGTCGAATGGACGTTGCAACGACAATTGAAGCGGTCAAGAGCATAGTGAAAGCCGCTCGTGAGCGGCGTCGAAAGATCGGTTTAGTGCCGACGATGGGCGCGCTGCACGTTGGACACGTTTCGCTGATCGAAGCAGCGGTGAACAATGGCGACTTCGTCGTCGTAAGCATTTTTGTCAATCCCACGCAGTTTGGCCCGGGCGAGGATTATGAGAAGTACCCCCGTCCGCTCGAAGCCGACCTGGAGATTTGCAGGAAGGCGGGCGTTGACGTGGTTTTCGCTCCAACGGCCGAGGAGATGTACCCGGTAAAGAATCTGACGTGGGTGACGGTCGAGAAACTGACCGAGCCGCTGTGCGGGCGAGGCCGGCCGGGGCATTTTCGGGGAGTCACGACGGTTTGTGCGAAACTGTTCAACATCGTCGCTCCCGACGTGGCGTATTTCGGCCAGAAAGACGGGCAACAAGCGATTGTGATTCAGCGGATGGTCGCTGATTTGAATATACCGCTCAGGATCGTTGTTTGTCCGACGGTCCGCGAGTCAAATGGCTTGGCGGTCAGCAGTCGAAATCAATATCTGAGTGAGCGACAGAAGCAAGACGCGGCGGCGATCTATGCGTCGTTGCAGGAATGTCGCCGAATGATCGACGCAGGCGTGACGGATGCCGGACAGATCGTCAGCCGGATGCGGGAAATGCTGGAGCGGGTGGCATCGATCAAGATCGAGTACGTCAGTATTGTCGACGCCGGGACACTCGAAGACGTCCAGACGGTTGGCGGAAGAGTACTTGCCGCCATAGCCGTCAGGATCGACCCGGCCCGGCTCATCGACAACATTCTGGTGGACGCGGACGTATAGTTGCGTATAATGGCGGTTCCTCGGGATTCCGGTGACGTGAGTCGGTCGTGAACAGAGAAGTGTGTGGAATATGCGGCACGGCACATGCATCGAGTAAAATAGAGGCTAAGTTCAATCGTATCCGGGGCTTATGTTAGTTAAGATATTGAAAAGCAAGTTGCATCGCGGGAGGGTGACGGAGGCGAAGCTGCATTACCCGGGCAGTATCGCCATCGACTCGGCGCTAATAGAGGCTGTTGGAATTCTGCCTTACGAGTCCGTTCTTGTGGCCGACGTGGACAACGGTAACAGGCTGGAAACGTACGTCGTTCCCGCCGAAGCCGGCTCCGGCCAGATCGTGGTTCTCGGTGCGGCGGCCCAGTTGATCAAACGTAAAGACATTGTGATTATTCTTGGTTTCGGCTACTTGACGCCGGATGAAGCCGGAGACTTCAAGCCGAAAGTCGTCGTT
>JARRQQ010000514.1:0-3905 GCA_037381725.1 Sedimentisphaerales bacterium | reverse complement strand
AATATTGGGGCGGGGACTTTTGTCGGCGGTAATGTCGGAGCCAAACTTCAGTTGAAGACAAAGACCCGCATGCCAGAAAAACTGACACGGAAGTCGGGGCAACAAAAGATAACAACCAAGTGACAGCCTATCAGGCCCTGCATCGTTTGTTCACAGAAGGTCCAGCAAGGGCAAGCTCGCTTGCTCTCGGTCGGGTTCTGCCCAGATCGGCGGGGCGTTCCAATCCTTGTCGACTCTGTCTTCCTGACCGAAAAGCACGGACCTGACCGCGACTCCCACAACTAACGCGATCGCTAAAATAGGATTGTGTTTCATCGCGCAAACTCCAGTCAAGGATTCCCACGATCCAGATCAATTGTGGCAATAGCGGATCTTTGTAGTAAAATACTTGCGACTTAATAGTGCTCTGGCGCATTACGACGGACTCAAACGATTGTTGGGGACACTTGGGATGATCACGAAATACTCAGAATTCTTTTGCGCAATAATCGTTAACCTTGCTCAGATTACCCTTGGCTATGCCAGCGTCTTGCCCGTGGGCAGCGCTCCATCAGCGATTCGGTTCGAGCACTTTCCAGACCGTGTGCATGCGTTTGTGTGGCGCAATTGGGAGCTCACCTCGCTCGAACGCATGGCCAACGTGCTGGAGACGACGCCTGAGAATGTTCGCCAACTCGGTCGCTCTATGGGTTTGCCGCCACACGTATCGCCACCCGAGGAGTACCAGAAGCGGGGCTATATTTCGATCATCCGGCGCAATTGGCACCTTTTGCCCTATGAGCAACTGCTAACACTGCTCGGTTGGGATGCTCAGAGACTCGCTTTCACGTTGAGGGAAGATGACTTCCTCTGGATCAAACTCGGCTCGTTGAAGCCGTCCTGTCCAGCTCTTCGCTACGCGGAACCCAACGATGCGGTAGCCAAACGATGTGAGGAGATCAAGTCTATCGTCACATCACAATTCGGTGATGAACTGACAAAGCCGTGCAAGCCCAGGTTTGACTTCGTTCGGGACATATCTGATTCGGGAAAAGACAAAGTGCCTCCGGTCTCGGGCGAAGAGGGGCGACAGGAGTCCATCAGGTTTCTGTACTCTTATTTTGGAGTATTCGGCGATCCGTTGTCCAATCCCGAGCTGGACCCGTATCCGGATGGTTTGCTGGAGCGACTGAGTCGGGTCGGCGTCAATGGAGTCTGGCTGCACGTGGTCTTGCGTCAGTTAGCTCCGCCTTCGATCTTCACCGAGTCCGAGACCGGCTACGAAACTCGCATCGCCAATCTGAGGAAGATGGTAGAGCGAGCGAAACGGTACGGTATTTCCATTTATCTGTATATGAACGAACCTCGCGCCATGCCCGCATCTTTTTTTGAGGGACGCCTGGATATGCGAGGCGCTCGGGAGGGCAACCACTACGCGCTGTGTACTTCCAGCGCCAAAGTGCGCCAATGGATTGAGGATTCGCTGAGATATGTATTCGCGCAGGTGCCCGGCCTCGGCGGCGTTTTCACAATCACCGCCTCGGAGAACCTGACGAATTGCTACAGCCACAACCGCACCGCCGGAGGATGCCCTCGCTGCTCGAAGCGTTCCGGCCCTGAGGTGATCGCCGAGGTGAACAGGGCCATCGCGGCCGGCGTGTGGGCGGGTAACCCGAATGCGAAGGTTATTGTGTGGGACTGGGGCTGGCCGGACGGGACGAAGGCGGGATGGGGCAGCCCGAACTGGGCCGACCGGATTATCGAACTCTTGCCCGACAAGGTCTATCTGATGAGTGTCAGTGAATGGGGCAAGCCTATCACGAGAGGCGGCGTCGCCGGCGCGGTTGGTGAGTACTCGATGTCGGCCGTCGGGCCGGGACCGCGGGCGTTGAAACATTGGGCACTGGCTAAAAAGCGAGGGCTGAAGACCATCGCCAAGGTTCAGGTCAATTGCACGTGGGAGCTTTCTGCCGTGCCATACCTGCCTGTGATGAACTTGGTGGCTCAACATTGCGAGAACCTCTCGAAGGCGGGCGTTGACGGGTTGATGCTGAGTTGGAGCGTGGGCGGGTACCCTTCACCGAATCTGCAGGTTGTCAGGCAGTTTCAGCAGAGACCGACATCGACGGTGCAGGAGGTTCTGGCGAGTGTCGCCCGGAGCCGGTATGGTCAAGAAGCAGCCGGCGACGTGCTGGCGGCCTGGTCGCAGTTCAGCAGCGCTTTTGGCGAGTATCCTTTTGATGCGGGCTACGTATATAGAGGTCCGACGCAATGTGGCCCGGCTAATCTTCTCTATCCGGAGCCTACGGGCTATCGGGCCACGATGGTCGGGTTTCCCTATGACGACGTGGACGGCTGGCGCACTAGATATCCGGCCGACGTGCTTGCGGCCCAATTTGCCAAGATGGCGGCAGGTTGGGAAACCGGATTGGCTGATTACAAAGAAGCTTTGGGAAAAACTGACACACCCGTTGAACGGGCGAACGCCACGGGTGATCTCAGGGTGGCCGAGGTTGTGGGTTTGCACTTCGATAGCGTCGCCAATCAGATTCAGTTCACACTGACGCGAAATGCGCTGTTGTCTGGCAAGCTAAGCGCGCCTGAGCGAAAAACCAGGATAAGTCTGATCAAGAAGGTCGTTACGGACGAGATAGACGATGCCGAGCGTTTGTTCACACTCACCAGAGCAGACTCCCGCATAGGATTCGAGGCATCGAACCACTATTACTATCTGCCGCTCGATCTTGTGGAAAAGGTGTTTAACTGCGAGTACATATTGAAGGAATGGCTACCCCGCTGGTCAGGGGAGGAATAATAGCGGATAATAGGGAGTTGAACTATGACCGACAGGAGAATAGGACGCCGTAGATTCTTGAAAAGAATGGCTGGTAGCGTTGCGGGCTTGTTTGGGACATCATACTTCGTTCCATCATTGGCATTGGGCGGGGCGGGTAGCGTCGCGCCAAGCAGCCGGATTGTGATGGGCTTCATCGGCCTGGGTACACAAGGGACCGCGCTGATGCGGGCTTTCTTAGGCCACAAGGACGTTCAGGCCGTGGCTGTTTGCGATGTTCGTCAAAGCCAGCGTCAGAAGGCCAAAGGAATTGTAGACGCGCATTATGGCAACACTGGTTGTGTCACCTATAACGATTTCCGCGAGGTCTGCGGGCGAGAGGACATCGATGCGGTCTGTGTTGCCACGCCGGACCACTGGCATGTCCTTGTCTCGCTCGAAGCCGCTCGCACCGGCAAAGACATGTATACCGAAAAAGCCCTCGGTTTGAGCCTTACTTGGGACAAGGCTCTTCGAGATGCATGTCACAGATACGGAACGGTGTTCCAATGGGGCACGCAACAGCGGTCCGACCGAAACTTCCGCTACGGTTGCGAATTGGTCCGCAACGGCCGGATCGGCAAATTGCACACTATCCTGGTGGGCGTTCCCCATGACTTTGCCTTTCCCAACCAGCCAGCGCAGCCTCTGCCTGAGGGACTTGATTATGATATGTGGCTCGGTCCTGCGCCGTGGGCGCCATACACCTACCAGCGGTGCCGTCCGTGGACGAAAGATGAGAGCTATGCAATCTGGTATCACATATCCGATTATTGCCTGGGCGGCATCGGCGGCTACTGGGGCGTCCACCACGTGGACATCGCCCAGTGGGGCCACGGCACCGACCAGACCGGCCCCGTTGAAATCGAAGGGACGGCCGTCTTTCCCGAGGATGGACTGGCTAACTGTGCCACTAGCTGGAAGGTCTCACACCGATACGCGGACGGCGTGACGATGATCTATATGGACAACACCCAACACAAACAAGGCGTCACCTTCCAGGGAACCGAGGGCTGGGTGCACGTCAGTCGCAGGGGCATTTGGGCCGAGCCAGATTCCTTGATGACATCGAACATTGGCCGGGATGAGATTC
>JARRQQ010000513.1:10709-14617 GCA_037381725.1 Sedimentisphaerales bacterium | reverse complement strand
GGTGGGACGTTATTTTGGGGGCACGATCGTCAACTGCTATTCGACCGGCGACGTTTCGGGAAATTTTCAAGTGGGCGGCCTGGTCGGAGACTGTCGGGACGGCACAATTACCAATTGCTATTCAACGGGCGCCGTTACGGGGACGCTCGAAGTTGGCGGTCTGGTAGGATCCAATTCAACAGGTACGGTTACGGCTTGCTTCTGGGATCGCCAAAGAAGCGGTCTAAGCAACATGTGTGGAGAGCAGGACTCGGGAACAGGTTGTGATGATGCTAACGGTAAAACGACAGCGCAAATGCAGACGGCAGATATGTTCCTGGAAGCGGGTTGGGATTTCGTCCGTGAAAACGACAATGGAACCGAGGATATCTGGACCATCTGCGAGGGGTCTAATTATCCTCAATTCGCCTGGCAATTTATCATGGGAGACTTTGACGGTGACTTCAGGGTGGACTTTGTGGATTTCGCCTTCTTTGCCCAACGCTGGCTGGTAAGTGACATGAGCTTCGTTCCGTGTCGCGGGGCCGACCTTACCGGCGATAGCGAGGTTGGCTTCGACGACTTGAGGGAATTCGCTGACAACTGGCTGACCGAAGGCATCCCGAGTCCGACGGCGGTCGCTTGTCTTGTCATCGACGATTTTGAGTCCTACAACGACCTGGACCCGAGCGACCCAGCGAGCAATAGAATATTCGACGTGTGGCTGGATGGCTACGACAACCCGCTGGTAAACGGCTGTACCGTCGGTCACCTCACTCCTCCGTTCGCCGAACGAGACGTTGTCTATGAGGGCGAGCAGTCGATGCCTTTTTATTACAACGCGCTGTTCAAGGTGGGGACGGCGGAACGGACGCTGAGTCCACCTCAGAATTGGGCCGAGACAGGCGCCGAGGTGCTGTCGCTCTGGTTCCACGGCGACCGGCTTAACGGTGTGACGCCCATGAGCGTCGTTCTCAATGGCGAGGCGCGAGTCTATCACAATGGACCTGAGGCGACGCGGATAAACGCCTGGACGGAGTGGATCATCGACTTGAAAGCATTCACAGACGTTGACCTTACCAGTGTCTGCTCTATCGCCATTTGTCTCGGCGACCCCAGCAAGCTCCAAGCCGGAGGGACCGGATTGATGTTCTTCGACAGCATTCGGCTGTACGGACCCGGATAACCAACCAGCAGACAACTGATCCGGGCTGTCCACTGTTGTTTCTGGAAAGCTTGTAGTCTTTTCGATTAGTCGAAAGGACTACGAGCTTGAACTACCTCCTGATGTTGACCCTGTGACTGGTATCTCTTTCGGATCAAGGGGACTTCACGCCTTGTGGCGCTTGCATTGAGATTCTCGGTTTGGTACTATGCCGGAGTAGTTCGCTGAAGCCGATTGGGGAAGACGGAAAGGAATGACGATGATAGAACGTATCTCCCGACAAACGACGTGTTTATTCTTTACGGCTTTTTTGCCTATCGCCGTTTCCGTGACGTGGTTTCAGAAAACCGCTTGGGCGGGACAGGAAGGCGTTGACGCGAATCGAATCAGACAGATCGCCGGGTGGTTAGCTGAGAAGCCCGCTGGCTTCGGCGTGCCAATTACCGACCGCGATGCTTGGGAGGCGCTTGGTCGGAATGGTTCATTCAAGAGGACGATCTCCAGGGCCGAGAGGCTGCTGAATACACCCATTCCCGATCAGCCGGACGAGTTGTTTCTGGATTTCTCCCGGACGGGAAACCGGACGCGTTGGCAGAGGGTCGCGGGTCGGCGGCGAGGGCGAATCGATACGCTTGCATTGGCTGAGTGCCTGGAGAATAAGGGGCGTTTCATCCGGGCGTTTGCCGAAATCGTCCGTGCGATCTGCTCCGAACGCACCTGGGTCATGCCTGCTCACGACGGGAAGCTGACCAACTTTCGCGGCGAGAGCATTGACATCGACCTCGGCTCCTCGGGGTTGGCTTCGTCGCTGGCCGTGGCGGACTATCTGCTGGCCGACCGGCTCGACCCTGAAACGCACCGCCTCATTCGCAGCAATCTGGACCGGCGCATCTTCAAGCCTTACCGGGACATGGTGCAAGGCAAGCGCGCGAAGAACTGGTGGATGACCACGACGAATAACTGGAACGCCGTGTGCCTGGCTAACGTCACGGGATCGGCGCTGGCGGTGATCAATTCACGCGACGACCGGGCGTTCTTCGTTGCGGCGGCGGAGAATTACTCGAAGAATTTCCTCCACGGCTTTACCGACGACGGTTATTGCTCGGAGGGGCTGGGCTATTGGAACTACGGCTTCGGCCACTACGCCATGCTCTGTGAGGCGGTCTACCAGGCGACGGACGGAAAGCTGGATCTATTGCAAGACACCAAAGCCAAAGAGGCCGCCACGTTCGGCTCGAAGATCGAGATCATCAATGGCGTCTATCCCGCGTTCGCCGACTGTTCGATCAACGCCAAGCCGAGTTCTCGCCTGATGTACTACGTCAGCCGACGGCTTGGGATGGGCCTTGCCCGTTGGGATCGGATGGACGTCGTCTCGCCGAGCGGGTCTTTATATCAGAGCATGATGTACAGCTTTCCCAACGCCGCAAGCAGGGCGACACCCGCCCGAAATGACACTTCGGCCCCCGGCATCCGAACGTGGTTCGACCAGGCGGGGATTTTGATCTGCCGGCCCGCGCCGAACTCGGCCTCGCAATTCGCCGTGGCCCTCAAGGGCGGAAACAATAACGAGCATCACAACCACAATGACGTCGGCTCCTTCGTTGTTGTCGTGAGCGACAAGCCGCTGCTGATCGATCCCGGCAGCGAGGTCTATACCGCCCGCACGTTCAGCAGCCGGCGGTACGAGAGCAACGTGCTGAATTCCTTCGGCCATCCCGTCCCGATGGTGGCGGGCAAATTGCAGCGAACCGGCGCACAGGCCCGGGGCCGAGTGGTTCGTCATGTGTTTAGCGATGAAGCCGATACCCTGATTCTGGATATTGCCTCGGCCTACAATGTCCCACAACTCAAGAAGCTCGAACGGACGTTCGTCTATAACCGCACGAGTCCCGGCAAGCTAACCGTGACCGACGAGGTGACCTTCTCCGAACCCTGTGCCTTCGGCACGGCCCTGATCACGTTCGATACGTGGAAGAAGCTGTCCGATTCATCATTGACTGTACACGATGATAAGGAGTCGCTCCGTGTGGATATCAAAGTGACCGGGGGTGACTTTGAGATTCAGCCACAAGTCATAAAGGAGGATCTCCACACTCGCAAAGACCCGACGCGGCTGGGCATCAATCTGACGCAGCCCGTCACGCACGCCGTTGTGACGTTGACGATTACGCCCAATCCAAACTGAGCGGAAGGGACCAAGTGCCGTATTCTTCGGATTGCGTACAGAGAATTGAAGGTATTCAAGCACCCACCTCCGACATAAAAGAAGAGGGGACACGTGAGTGTCCCCTCTGCGCTTATTGACCACGTTGAGACTACTTTTGCTGGTGTGACCACCAATTGGTGGTCCATTCAGGTTTTCCCTGTTGGTCGCGTAGTTTCAACATTTTTCCCCCGATCTTGAGCTGACTTGCGATAATCACGGACTTGCCGTTGACTGTTGTTTTACAACCCGTGACCCTGATGTTCTTTCCGGAAGTGAGCGCAATGTTTTTCTTTAATGCGAAGTTGCGAGGGCCGGCATAAACGGTCACCGAGGCGCCTTCTTTGGTCTTCACATTGAGACTTGTGCCGGGCGTTGAGCCGTTTTCAGGGTAAAACGTGCCGACGCTCTCTATCGTTCCTTCAACGGTGGTCAGCTTGCTGGGATCGAAATTCTTGTTGTACGTGCTCCCAGGACGCCACGGATTCATGGGCGCTGCCATTTCCTCACCCGGAGCGAAGCCAAAGACTTCCCAGTACGGCCGAACACCGAAATCGC
>JARRQQ010000513.1:3197-10624 GCA_037381725.1 Sedimentisphaerales bacterium | reverse complement strand
CGTCCAGTCTGGCAAAACCTTCCGGCGCCTGGATGGTCAGAACCGACCACGGCACAGCAGCCATCTTGTCCGCCACACCCAGAAAACCGCCGAAGCTCACCAGTCCGTAGGCTAAGTTGCCTCCGCGCGCCACGATGAGGGCATCCTGAATCCTATGCACACGATCGTAACGAGGGTCTCGCACCTTCAGGCCGATGACTTTTGACGCCCTCGCCAGGTCGGCGACTGAGACGAGCATTGGTGAGCCGGGGGTCATCTTTTGCGGACGAGCCTTTTCTTGCATGGACCCTTGCTTCGCGGTGCTGCTTTGGGCCGTTTGCATTCCAGTCTGACCGGACTGCGCCTCCCAGCGACTTCGTCCCATTCCCACGTGCTGAGCATAGAACGAACGGACCTGTTGCCGCAGAGCCGGGTCGCTTATCCGCTCGAGCGAAATAGAAGCGATCGTCGGGGCCTGGTGAAGCTGATCTTCGGTGACGTTCAAGCAGAGAGTCGGCTTCTTGGCAACGTAAGGAACCCCGCCTTCCGTCACTTCCGTGGTCACCCAGTCTTCTTCATAACGACCTGCGACGGCCGGATTCTCGACGTAGTTCTCACCCGTCCCCGCCTTCAAGCCGGTACCGCGGACACGGAAAGCCCACCAGGGAACCGGATAATACTTGCCCTGCGAAGCAACGATGACGCAGTCGACCCTGTTGTGGGTGTTGTCAAAGATCAAATCTTTGACTGTGCCGATCTTTTCGGTGCGCCACTTCGTCTCAGGTTTTCTCGGTTGCCCATTGCACGCATGTTGTGCTCGGCACTCATTGACCTCGGCTCGATACTTTTGACATCGGTGCCGATGAGCTCCTTCGCCCTGACGAGTGTGGCCCGCCGAGCCGTCGTTCGAGAGCTCTGTTGCGGCTGGCTCATCTTTTCGTTTTTCGACATTTGCGTGTTCCCTTTCTGTGCAGCCGCGTATAGCGGAAATGCCAGTGAGAACATCAACAATGTCCCTACACTCCAAAGTGTCCTATTGGTGCTTCGTTGCTGGTACATTTTTCATCTCCTTTATTCTTGCTTACTCCAAATTCATAACTCTACCTCCAATCCTCCAATCTCCCACAGATTTTGTTGCATATCATCGTCCTTCCATTGAACTCGTACACTAGTTTTTCCTTTCAAACGCTCTAAGCTTTATATGGCCTTGCGTACTCCGGAGTTACTAAGTAAGATGCTGATTTGATCCGCCAAAATCCCTACACTTTCTCTATTAACAGGCTCGACGGGGAGGAAATGAAAGAGGGAAGACGCTCTTTGGGGTGATTTGTGCTTTGTGCTATCGGGCAGGTAACGTCCGAAGGAACTGCGTCCACTGAGGATCAAGCTGCTCGATCGGGCCGAAGGTCCGGATGAATTCACGGTGAAGCGTCTCTTCGCTCCTCCAGCCCGGCTCAAGATCGTAAAGGGTGGACAAATACTCTTTTAGCGAATCTTGTCGACTCTCGCAAAGAAACTGGAACAGGCCCCAGGCTTGCGCGTAAACGTCTATCGCATTTGCATTCTCGTCCGCGCGGGTCATGGAAATGAACTTATCGAGTCGGATCAGGTGCTTGTGCCGATGGAGGCTCGCGAGGCGCTGGGCGCGAAGGTTGGTGTAGCGACAGGAATTGAAGTACTCCGAGACCAGACTCCGCTCGAAGAACATCGCCAAACCCTCTGTGGCCCACATGGGGTACATGACTCTTCGTTTTAGCAAGCCGGTATTGAAGGAAAGCTGGTGTCCCGCCTCATGGACGAGCTTCACCAGGGCGGTTTCCGCGTCGGGAGGGCAGGCAATAACATTTGGCGGCTGGCTTGCAAGTGCCTTGATCTGCCACTTGGATATCTTCTCCGGCATGACGATGGCGACCACATTCGTGCCGGCCGAATAATAGCCTGTCAACCAGGACAAATCCTGACCTTCGGTCTCAATGGCGTAGTGGTTGAAAGAGGCCGCGTTGCCAAAAGTAATCCATGCCAACTTGTTCTCAGGCGCCCGCAGCTTGAAATCGTGGCTCCTGAAGAGCGACTCGAAGTGACGGTAGGATAGCTCAAGGAGACGGGCAATTTTCTCTCCATCGGCCGGACGTGAGACGCAAACTACGCTGAAATGGTCGGTATTTACGGTACTGACAGTTCCGTCATGAGCGATGGACACCTCGGCCTTCGCCCCACCAACGGATTGCCGATCAGAATGGCTTGCCGCCGATTGACAAGAAATAGATACTGCAAATAGTACCAAATATGGCAATCTTGGCATTGACATATTAAGGAAAAAACTCAAAACGGCATAAGCATTTTGCTTACGATAGCATTTTCCTTACGTGTCGTCAACGAAAAAGGACGCCTCGCGTGCGTGAGAGTGAGCCCGTCGTCTCGGAGCCCGCTACTGTCAAATTCGCCCACATCATCGACGTCCGCTACCGAAAACCCTGGGTCGTACCGGAGAAGGTGTAAGAGCGGACGAAAACAGAGATTGAACATTGAGAAATGATTATTGACTCTTGCTGCCAAACGTGCGCGTTGGCGTTGCTTTGTCATCGAGGTTCTTCCCTGGCTGTTCAGTCATCTTTTCGATAGCCAGTGCGTGCTCGATTCTTGCCAGTCTTGTCGAGAGTTCCGTCAGTCGGCCGTCAATGGCGTCCAGTCTCGTCACGATGTTTCGCAGGTCCATACCGACCGTCGCCAGGTGACTGCCCGTCAGGTCCATGTAGCGGTCCATCAGGCGCTCGTAAGACTCCATGATATGGGCCGTGTCAGTCTTATATTCCGGGATGGTCAGGTCGGGCTGGAGGTTGTAGGTTCGCTGGCCACCCTGGATGGCGGCCGAGAACCAGACGACGACACCACACGCGATGATGGCCGCAACAACCAACAAACTCTTGCTCGTTCTCATGGGACTATCTCCTACAAAATGTACATTTCATTTATCGGCATGAAGTCTAGGAAAGATCAGCCCGTAGGTGGAGCTTGCCCCACCATTTTTGTCTACACGTTCAGGCTATTGAGAATTTCCTGCAGAGACAATTCCGCATAGCAGATGGTGGTGTCGGCGGCACCGTAGTAAATCTTGAGCATGCCGTCTTCACAAAGCAGCCCACAGCTAAAGACCACGTTGCCAAAGAAGCCGCGACATTCGTAGTCTGTTTCAGGCTCGAAGATCGGCTCCGGCGATCTGGCCAGGACCTTCCACGGCTCGTGGCCGTCGAGCAGCGCCGCGCCGAGACAGTAGCGATTGTTTTGGTCCACGCCGTGGTAGACTTCCAGCCAGCCTTGCTCGATCCTCACCGGCACGGCGCCGGCGCCGACCTTCGCCTCGTCCCAGTGGCCCGCTCGCGGTCCGAGCAGATGACGATGGTTGCCCCAGGCGATGAGGTCAGGCGACTCGGCGAGCCAGATATCCTGTTTGTTGAACAGAGGCGAGACGGGCCTGTGCAAGGCGTAGAATTTGTCGGCGATCTTTTCAGGGAATAGAGCGACATCCTTGTTCTCAGGGCCGAAGATCACGCCGCGGCGCTCGAACGAGTGGAAATCGCGCGTGGAGATGAGGCATGTCGTCACGCCCAGAGGAGAGACCACAACGT
Organism: Sedimentisphaerales bacterium; assembly: GCA_037381725.1. Classification (GTDB taxonomy): domain Bacteria; phylum Planctomycetota; class Phycisphaerae; order Sedimentisphaerales; family Anaerobacaceae; genus JAFGTG01. Next base: position 7,019 of record JARRQQ010000513.1, on the reverse strand, counting down.
ACTGGATGTAATATACTCCGTCTATTAGGGCGATTCTGGGGTCCTCGATCCCAAATGTCTCATACTCAGTAGCCGGGCTGATTCTCGGCGCTGTGCCAATCTCGAAGTGAATACCGTCCCTGCTGCGCGCCAGCCTCAGGTGCGAAATGGATGTCAGATAGGTACCCGCGACTGTCTGAATGAGCCTCGGAGAACATATCCTCATACTTGAACACGTTTCCACAGAAGGTGTTATAGTTCCAACTGGCAGTTGATGGACCACCAGGGAACCAGGTCACGCCGGCGTTAAAGACGCCGATAACCTCGAAGCCGTCCTCAGAGGGCTTCACATCTGCCGGCGTGATGATGGGATTATGTGGCGAACGAAATGCCTTCACTTTGCAGTCCTTTCAATTCGTACTCCCTGGGAAGAACCCAAGGGGCCGCAACGGTACAAACCGCCCTCCAATCATACCGGCTCCGGCTCTTTGGAACAAGAACTCATCAAACAACAGCATTTGACCGATCTCATATCGAGCCTTGAAGGGGCGACCCCATTTATGCTACAATGAAATAAGTTCGTTTGGATGATTCTCTTTTCTTATGGGACCAAAAGAGCGCAATATCTTCTCGCACGACGGAACCTCGGGAGGCGGCGGTCGACAGATGTTTGGATGCGTAAGAAGCTTGCTGAGCACGTGGACTCTGATCATATGCCTGCTTGGTTCGGTAGGGGGTCTCAGTCTTGGGGCAGAGCCCGTTGGGCAGCGACGTCCAGAGCAAATTCTGCTGGCGATCAACGAGTTCATGGCGTCGAACAACAGTTGCATCCAGGACCCGCAGGGTGAGTATGACGACTGGGTCGAGATTTACAACTGCGGCCCGTACGAGACGGACGTGGGCGGCATGTACCTCACGGACGATCTGGCTGTCCCCACCAAATGGCAGATTCCTGAGACGGACCCGACCGTGACGACCATCCCCGCAGGGGGCTATCTGTTGATATGGGCTGATGGCGACACGACCGACGCCGGATTGCACGCGAATTTCAAACTCGATGCCGGCGGCGAGGAAATCGGCTTGTTCGATATCGATGGCGTGACGTTGTTGGACAGCATCGTTTTTGACGACCAGACCACGGATATATCGTGCGGCCGGTATCCCGACGGCGGCCAGAACCTGCGTTTCTTCGGCTCGCCCACCCCGGGCGCTGCGAACATGGAAGTCTATGAAGGTTTTGTTGCTGACGTTCAATTCAGTCATGCTTCAGGTCTCTACGACAGGCCATTTCACGTCACGCTCGCTACGCCGATCGAGGACGTCGTCATCTACTACACGCTGGATGGCAGCGAGCCGTACGACACGACCGCCGCCGGGCGTTTCCCACAAGGCACGGTCTACAGAGGACCGATCACCATCGGTTCAACGACTTGCCTTCGAGCCAAGGCGATCAAATCGGGCTGGAGATCCTCCGATGTCACGACGCGAATGTACCTGTTTCCGAACCTGGATGTGTACGATTTCAGCTCCAACCTACCGATCTCCATCATTGAAACGTTCAACAAGAGCGTCAATGAAACGACGCAGATACCGGCTTTTGTTAGCTTCATTGATACGACGGTCGGGGGACGTGCCCGGCTGACCGATCCGCCGGACTTTTCCGGCAGGATGGCGATTAACGTTCGCGGCAAAAGCTCGACGGGTTTTGCCAAGAGGCAGTATCACCTCGAAGCGTGGGACGAGTACGACCAGGACGTGGACGTCTCCATCCTCGGCCTTCCCGCCGAATCCGACTGGGTCCTCCAGGGGCCTTATTCCGATAAGTCGTTGATGCGAAACTATCTGGCGTACCGGTGGAGCAACGATATCGGCCGATATGCCGTCCGCACACGGTTGATCGAGGTGTTCCTGAACACGAACGGCGGCGGAATCTCATCCGACGATTACGTGGGTGTCTACGTGCTGATGGAGAAGATCAAACGCGGCCCGAATCGCGTGGATATTGCCGAGCTGAAGCCGAACCAGAACAGCGAGCCGGAAATCTCCGGAGGATACATCTTCAAGAAAGACAAGCTCGACTCCGGAGAGCCGACGTTTGGAACCAGCACGGGTCAAACGCTCATCTACCTCGATCCGTCCGGGACCGAGATCACGGCGCCGCAACAGCAATGGCTCAAGAACTACCTCAACGAGTTCGAGACCATTTTGTATCGAGCGGATTTCGCAGACCCCGTCAATGGTTATGCAAAGTACATCGACGTAGATTCTTTCATCGACCATCACATCCTCGTCGAGCTTTGCAAAAACATCGATGGTTTCCGGCTTAGCACGTACATGTACAAGGACCGGGGCGGCAAGCTGGAGATGGGACCCGTTTGGGACTACAATCTGTCGCTTGGCAACGCCAACTACCTTCAGGGTTGGATGCCCACGGGCTGGTACTATAGCCAGCTTAGTGACTCCGAGTATCCGTGGTGGCGCCGCCTGTTCCAGGACCCGGCGTTTTGCATGCGCTACGCCGACCGATGGTTCGAGTTGCGAAGAAATCTCTTTGCCACGAGCCGCCTGCTCGGTGACATTGATGAGGCAGCCGCACTGCTGGACGAAGCACAGGCGAGAAATTTCGAGCATTGGCGCATCCTGGGCAGCTACGTCTGGCCCAACTGGTTCATCGCCAATACCTATGACGAAGAGATCGAGTGGATGAAAGGCTGGCTTGAGGATCGCCTGGCGTGGATGGACGGTCAGATCGCCTCCGAGTTCGGCGCCGCGCCGCCGACTATCAGCCCGCCGAGCGGCCATTTCGATGGAAGCCTCAATGTGACGATGAGCGCCCGCTACGGGACGATCTACTACACGCTGGACAGCAATGACCCGCTTCAATCAGGAACTCTGCAAGGCTCGACCGGGACGCTCGTGCCCGAGAGTGCCGATAAGAGCGTGCTCGTCCCGGCTCGTGCCATCGATGACACATGGAAGGAGAACAGGGAGTACAACGACAGGGGCTGGATGCGATGCACCGGCTCGCCCGGCGGCGTCGGATACGAAAGAGAGTCGGGCTACGAAGGATATCTCAGCCTCGACGTCGCCCAGCAGATGTACAACAGTAATACCTCTTGCTACATCCGCATCCCCTTCATGTTCGGCGGCGTGGGCGACTTCGATCTCTTAACGCTGAACATTCGCTACGACGACGGGTTTGTGGCCTACCTGAACGGAGTCGAGGTGGCGCGACGGAATTTCAGCGGTAGACTCCAATGGAACTCCAGTGCGGCCGCTGCGCGTTCCGACGCTGAGGCCGTTGTGTTCGAGAGCATCGACCTGTCCGCCTTTCTCGGAACTCTGCAAGAGGGGGGCAACCTGCTGGCGATTCATGGCCTCAATTCCTCCGCGACGGACTCCGATTTCCTCATCTCCCCTGAGCTGCTCATCGGCGAAACAGGGGAGGACAACGAAGACCCAGCCGGCGCCTCGCGCTATACAAGTCCGATCACGCTGAGCAAAAGCACGCGGGTCAAGGCCCGCATATTGAGCGGCAACACCTGGAGCGCGCTCAATGAGGCGGTCTTCTCCGTCGGCCCGGTCGCGGAGAACCTCCGTGTCACGGAGATCATGTACCATCCGCAGGCTTTGGCCGACGCCGGCGAGCCGAACGAGGAATTCATCGAGCTGACAAACATCGGAACGGAACCCATCAATCTGAACCTGGTCCGCTTCACGAATGGAATTGACTTTACGTTTCCGGATGTCGATCTGGCGCCCGGCGAATACACCGTTGTCGTTCAGGACCGTGCGGCTTTCGAGGCTCGATACAGTAACCGCGTCAACATTGCAGGTCAATAC
>JARRQQ010000513.1:0-3153 GCA_037381725.1 Sedimentisphaerales bacterium | reverse complement strand
CACGTTAGTCGATGCCGTCGGCCGGACGATCCAGGATTTTAGCTACAGCGATGGCTGGCGTCCCTTGACGGACGGCGAAGGATTTTCTCTGACGATTATCGACCCAACTCATCCTGACCCGAACAGTTGGAATGAGCAAGGCTCATGGCGCGCCAGCGCTTGGGCGGGAGGCTCGCCGGGCCATGACGACAGTGGAATCCTCCCCAATCCGGGTGACGTGGTCATCAACGAGCTGCTGGCTAATTCGACGGGTAGTGGCCCCGACTGGATCGAGTTGTATAACACAACCGAAGCCGTGATTGACCTTGGCGGCTGGTTCCTCAGCGATAGCGGCGACAATCTCCTCAAGTATGAGATTGCCCCAGGCACGACGATCGGCCCATACGGTTATCTGGTCTTCTACGAGGATCTGAACTTCGGCAATTCAAATGATGCCGGCTGTTATCAACCTTTCGCCCTCAGTGGCGACGGCGAGATAGTCTACCTTAGCTCGGCGCAGAGCGGCGTCCTGACGGGCTATCGCCAAGTCGAGAGCTTTGGGGTGTCGGAAGCCGGGGTCTCTTTGGGGCGCTACTACAAGTCCAGCACGGACAATTTCAACTTTGTGGCGATGGAATCTCTGACGCCCGGCTCGGAAAACGCATACCCGAAAGTCGGACCGATTGTCATTAGTGAAATCATGTACAATCCCGACTGGCCCGAGGGCGGCTCTTACACAAACGATCAATACGAATATATCAAGCTTCAAAATATCAGCACCGAGCCGGTGACGCTGTACGATGACGATGCGGCGGCCCCGTGGAAATTCACGGGCGGTATCGAGTTCACCTTCCCGGCTGATGCACCCGTCACAATCCCCGCCGGTGGACATCTCTTTGTGGTCAAGCATCCCGAGGCGTTTTCCCAGCGATATCCGCGTATACAGGCCGAGGCGATTGTCGGTCCCTATGATGGCCGATTGAGCGACGCCGGTGAGAGCCTCGAGCTAAGCATGCCCGGTGACGTTGACCACGATGGCGAGGTGTACTACATCCGGATCGACCGGGTCAATTACAGTGATGGGTCGCACCCTGAGAGTTGTCCCGGTTCCGTGGATCTCTGGCCGACCGAGCCCGATGGCTCCGGCCGGTCGCTCGTACGAAAAGCCCTTACCGACTACGGCAACGATCCTGACAATTGGCAAGCCGCGTCGCCGACACCCGAAAGCACAAGATAAACCCCCTCGATAGAACTGGATGGAAGTGAAACATGTCGAGATTCAACAAAATCTCATTGCTCGCATTGATAACGATATTTTGCCTGATCCGTTTCGCGAAAGCGGAGGAAATCTCGTTGGTCATTAATGAGTTGATGGCCTCGAACAGCAGTTCCGTCAGAGACCCGCAGGGCCAGTACGAGGACTGGATCGAAATCCACAACTACGGCACCAGCGCGATTAACGTCGGGGGCATGTACCTGACGGACAAGCTTTCGGCTCCGGCCAAGTGGCGCATCCCCGCTAACAACCCGACGACGACCACCATCTCGGCAGGGGGGTATTTGTTGATCTGGGCCGACGGTGACACGGTCGACGCCGGAATTCATGCGAATTTCAAACTTGATGCCGCCGGTGACGCGATCGGCCTGTTCGATCACGACGGTGTGACACCTATCGACAGTATTGTCTTTGGCGAGCAGAAGACCGATATGTCTTACGGTCGCTATCCCGATGCCGGCGACAACTGGCGGGTCTTCGGAATCCCCAGCCCGTCGGCGGAAAACGTCAGCGTGTTTGACGGCATTGTCTCCAACGTCGAGGTCAGTCACGAAAGAGGATTCTACAATGCGCCGTTTTCTCTGACCCTCGCCAGCGAAACCGACGGCGCGATTATCTACTACACGCTCGACGGTTCCGATCCGTACGAGCTCAGCGGTCGCACGGCGAGCGGTATACTCTATACGGGTCCTATCACGATCAGAGGGACGACCTGCCTGCGGGCAATCGCGACGAAGCCCGGCTGGATGCCTTCAGATATCATGACGCGCACCTACATCTTTCTCGACGACGTGATACGGCAGTCGCCGACGGGACAAAGCCCCGGTCCGGGTTGGCCCACCGCCAGCGTCAACGGCCAGGTCATGGATTACGGTATGGACCCGGACGTTGTCTACGACCCGCGATACTCGGCTCAGATAAAAGATGCGCTTCTGGCCATCCCCAGCATTTCGCTCGTGACGGACCTGAAAAATCTGTTTGATCCTTCCAAAGGGATCTATGTCCACGCGGGCCGGGAAGGGAGTAGCTGGGAGCGGCCCGTCTCGGTGGAACTGCTCAATCCCGACGGTCGCGCGGGCTTTCAGATCAATGCGGGGATGCGCATCCGAGGAGGATTCAGCCGGACCGGGGGCAATCCCAAACACTCGTTTCGCCTGTTCTTCCGCGGCCAGTACGGCCAAGCCAAGCTGAGATACCCGTTGTTCGGTGATGAAGGGGTCGATGAGTTCGATAACCTGGACCTTCGTACGGCTCAGAACTACGCCTGGAGCCTGAAGTCCAGCAACCCGGGCCAGAAAAACACGTTTGTTCGAGAAGTGTTCTGCCGGGACATCCAGCGCGAAATGGGTCAGCCCTATACGCGGAGCCGGTATTACCATCTCTACATCAACGGGCAATATTGGGGACTTTACCAGAGTCAGGAGCGCTCCGAAGCGTCGTACGCCGAAACTTACTTCGGCGGCAACAAGGAAGACTACGACGTGATCAAAGCCGACAACTACCGCACCTCGTATACTGACGGCTCCACGGACGACTGGAACGCTCTATGGCGGCTATGCCAGACTGGATTCGAGACCGATGCGGCGTACTACGCGGTTCAGGGGAAGAATCCGGATGGCACGGATAATCCCAACCTGCCCATGCACGTGGACCTGGACAATCTCATCGACTACATGCTCGGCATCTTCTTCACGGGTAATGACGATGCGCCGGTGACGCTCGGCGGCGACCGGGCCAACAACTTCTTCGCCATCCGAAACCGCAACCTCGACGCCAGAGACGGGTGGAAGTTCTTTGCGTATGATAACGAGCATTCGTTAGGCGTCTTGCGCGGTCTCAATGACGACCGTACCGGGCCGGTCACCGCGGGCCAGTCGATGCAACACTTCAATCCACAG
>JARRQQ010000512.1:0-3912 GCA_037381725.1 Sedimentisphaerales bacterium | reverse complement strand
GCGGCTGATCGTAGCCCTTCTGGATATCCCGACCGACAAGATTCTTGAAGGTCTGGTCAGTGCCGCCAAGCTCGACGTCGCTTTGTATCATCACCGAATCGTAGCCCTGCATCAAAGGGTACAGAAACTCGTGAGTATAGACGTCCACGTCGGCTTGCAGGCGTTTTTTGAACGTATCCCGCTGGAGCATCTGGGCGACCGTTTTCATGGCGGCGATTTGAATCAGCTCGATCAAGGTAAGCTTCGCCAGCCATTCGCTGTTATGTCTGATCTCGAGTTTTTCAGCCGACGTATCGAGGATTTTTCCGGCCTGCTCGAAATACGTTTTTGCGTTCTGCTCGATCTGTTCGGGAGAAAGGATCGGCCGGGTTGCGTTCTGGCCGGTTGGATCGCCGATCCGGGCCGTGTAGTCCCCGATGATAAGCACCGCCCGATGGCCGAGGTCCTGAAATTGCCTCATCTTCCGCAGCACGACCGTATGACCGAGATGAATATCGGGGCTCGTCGGGTCCAGCCCCAGTTTGATACGCAACTGTCTGCCCGTCTTGGCGGCCTCTGTAAGTCGCTGGGCCAGCTCAGCCTCGGTAAAGACTTTCACCGTACCGCGTTTGAGCAACTGAATTTGTTCAACGATTGTCTCTGTCATAAATCTCGTTCCACCACAACGTAAAGCGTAGCTGTTCAGAGCAGAGAGATTATAGAGGATGACGAGACGGTAGGCAAGGACCGCTCATAATGTACGGTGGTAGGGATATTTGTGCACTTGCAGATGGCTACGCTTGGGAACGCGACCGATCTTAGCACAGGGCGATATAGCTCGCGATGGCCAGAAGCAAAATACGTCTCTTATTGAAGATGAAAGGTAGCCAGACCTCGTGATAGAACTTTTCCATCAGCCGCCCCGGAAAACAAAAAGGTTCGAGTCCTCGTTACGCCACAGTACCTATGATAACTCAAACGGCCCTAAAAAGCAAGGAAAAAATGTCCGACGTGAGCGCATATCTTTCTCTTAAAAGGACTTACGATATGAGCACAGAGGGATTTTTTTCGCGGCCGAAGAACTGATTGGACCGGGCAACGTACAACTAACGTCGGTGAGCCATATTTTAGGTAAGAAGCGACGACTCGTTGTGTTTGGCCTTCCGCTGAATTTGCTTGACCGTGAATTTGCTCGGGGATATTGTAACGCGTTTGGCGTTTACGCCAAATCGCGGCTGGTTGGATCTGTGTCATTGACAAACCGATTCAGACCGCTCTATAATGGTAAGGTGATTATGTCGAGTTCTGAAAAATTGAAGGTCAGGCGCGTGTAGCCCTCAATTTTGCAGAACTCTTTGATTGTATATCAAGGAGACTGATATGACTGAGTACATGCAGAATCTGGCCTTTTGGTCACCAGGGCCCGTTGAGTTAATCATTATTCTCGTTATTGCGGTTCTTCTATTCGGCAGACGTTTGCCCGAGATCGCTCGCGGCCTGGGTAAGAGCATGACCGAGTTCAAGAAAGGTATTCACGAGGTCGAGGAAAGCAAAGACGAGATAGTGAACGACGTCAAGAAGATCGGCGATGACGTGGCCAAAGAGACGAAACAGGCCGCGGGTCTGGATGAGCCGGATGACATGATGAGTTGACAATTCGCCCAGATCAAGAAGTCTCTCGGACTCCCCCCGTCTGCAACATGGGCAAAGAAAAAAAGAAGAAGAAAAAGCCGCAAGATCCTCTCGACACCACCATGAGCCTGGGCGACCATCTGGAGGAGTTGCGCTCCCGTTTGATTCTTGCTTTTCTCGGTCTCTTTGTCGGAACGGGCATCTGTCTTGCATTCGGCACGCAGATTATCAAGTTCATCGAAAAGCCGTACACCAAGGTATTTCTGACGCCTAAGGCCAAACCCCAGGCGGACGAAAAGACAACAAAGCTCGTTCAGAACCTCGTCGCCGAGACGCGCCGGAGACTTGCCGCCGACCCGAACGCTCAGGCTATCGAACCGAAGACTGCGGAATTCGTGAGCAAGTTTTGCACAGAGGCCTTTCTGGCTCTGTTTAGCGATCCCAACTACGCGGCGCTGCGCCCCTCGGCCGGTGGAAGCGCATCCTCACAACGCCTCATCGTGCTCAGTCCGGCTGCCGGCTTCGTCAGTTATATCAAGATTGCGTTGATCGCCGGCCTGATCCTGTCGTCTCCCTGGGTCTTCTATCAGATATGGATGTTCGTAGCCGCAGGACTGTACCCCCACGAAAAGAGATACGTTCATACGGCTATACCTTTTTCCGCCGCGCTGTTCGTTGCGGGCGCTTTGTTCTTCCTTTTTGTCATAGCCAAAATAACGCTCAAGTTTTTCATGAGGTTCAACGAGGGTGTGCTCGATGCCAGGTCGAATTTCACGTTCGCTGACTATATCTCGTTTATCACGATGCTCATGCTGGTCTTCGGCATCGCGTTTCAGACCCCGATCGCGATATTCTTTCTTAATCGGACCGGCTTGGTCCCCATTTCGACCCTGCGGAAATCAAGGAAATTCGTTGTGCTCGGTGTGTTTGTCGTAGCCGCGATGGCCACTCCGCCCGACCCGATCTCGCAGGTCACTCTCGCAATCCCCCTCTATCTATTGTTCGAGCTGGGGATAATGCTCAGCATACTGGCCGAACGCAAGAAGAATTCTCAAGCGCAAACCACGTAGACTCACCCCGTGTGCTCAATCCTTCCGCACCCTGTAATGTCCTCGTCGTGAGGCAGGGATTTGGCACCGGACTGAGCAGCAAGGAGTTGGGGGCGGAAGTAGTGAATTAAGCTGTGGGCGGTAAGTCGTTACCGCCGTACCCACTACTACGCTCCACGGCGCAACCCACTACTTTCCCCGCTCCCCACTACCCACGTCACAACCCTCCCACACTTACCCTAGCCCACTTCCTAACCTTATCCCCACTACCTGGTTGTCCGTTGTGAAGTCCAAGTCAGGTAGTGGGGGGCAAGCCTCCTTCAGTTCCGGTTACTGTGCCGGCGGGTACAGCCGGATATCGTCGAAGTAAACGGTACCCGAACCGCCGGCCTGTAAATTGCTCTTGTCGCCGAAGCCAACCGCAATCGTCTCAACGCTGCACAGGTTGACACCCTGGTCCGCGAAAGCTTGCAGCGGAATAAGCCATACCGTCCAGTCGTCCTTCTGCGGAGCCTCGGGATCCTCGTGAAAGACGGCTGCACCGCCGTTGAGCTCCACGTACATCGGCGCCGGCACGTTGATCCAGTCGCCTTTGACCCAAAGACCCAGGGTATCGACACCTCTTAGGGTCCAATCCTTCGGATAGACCAGAGTCATCGTCGCCTCGGAGTATTTCTGATCGACGTCGTATGCCAGCGGCATGGACTGCGAGCCGCTGTGCACGATCGACTGCTCGGCGTAAGGAGGCAGCAGATAGCCCACCTGTGAGCCGTTCTCATCAACACCGAAGCCATCGATCCAGCTTTGCCAAATCGCCTGGCCCGCCGCGTCGTCATCCGTGTAATCCTCGAAGTCGTCCACCACGAGGAAGTTGGCGGTCGTGAAGGTCCAGACCGGGCCTTTGGACACGTTATTGGCGGCATCCACTGCGTCCACCCGCCAGTAATAGGACGTATTCCATTCCAGAAGCCCCGGATCGAGGCTCTCCGAACCGAGGTCCTTGCTGCCCTTGTCCTCGGGCGAGCCCGTACCGGCGGCTTGCACCGCGGCCTTGTCCGCGCCGAAGTACACCCTCTGCGAAGCAGCATCAGTCGCCGGCGCCCAGGTCAGGATCTTGTTCTGCTTGACGTTGACGGCGCCATGAGGCGGTTTCGGGCTTCCCACTGCCCCTGGAGTCGTGAAGCTCCACACGTCACCTTTGTACGTAGCCGCACCGTCAAACTCATCGACCCGCCAATAATAGGTCTTCGCT
>JARRQQ010000511.1:0-3913 GCA_037381725.1 Sedimentisphaerales bacterium | reverse complement strand
GGAACGACAGATAGGAGCCGGTGACTCGACGGCTCTCCCGGACTTGTGATCGCATCTTGTCTTGTTCCAAATGATTCATGAGATGCCCTCACAAATTCTCTTTGCAAAGCGCAATCTTTAATGAGACTGCGACACAGAACGTACTTTCTCGTCCCTTCATGTTATACCTCCAATCGACCTCTGCCGGTTTGGGGCCCCTCGCGGAGCCCGCCATGAGATTCGTTTCGGTCTTAGGATATAGCGAACAAAGTGACCACAAAATGAGGAATCTGCCTAATTTGGATTGCCCAAATACGCAGGCTGCACTTGTCCGACGTGAGGCACAGAGACGCCCGTAGACGCTTGCCCGAAGCCGGCGTACCTGCTGAACATCGGTCTGGTGCTCGCCTCCGGCGAACGGACACGAATGGTAAGTAGGTGATTGCCTACGCTCAATTCAGCAATGCGCCAATACCCTGCGGAGCACTGTGGTGGTATATTGCGGTTCGGAATGAGCCATCAAGAAACGTATTCTGAATCAGTAATACCTGGCCGGCAAAATCGGGAAATCTCTGACTCGAAAAGGCAAGAAAAGCGTCGTATGCTGAGCTGGAGTATATACGAAGCGGAAATGAGTTAAGGTGAAAGGGTTGTCGAACTATGCTTCGCAGCGTAAAGAGTCTGGTCGGCTACAGGATAGGGGCCGAGGACGGAATGATAGGCAAGGTCGAGGATTTTCTGTTTCATGAAACGTCGTGGATCGTCAGGTACCTAGTGGTCGATACGAGTAGCTGGTTGCTCGGGCGCAAAGTGCTTATTTCGCCGGCTTCTCTTGAGCCGCCCGTCGCCGAGTTCAGGATGGTTCCCGTCCATCTGACGCGCGAACAGGTCAAGAGCAGTCCGGACATCGACACGGAGCGACCGATCTCCCGCCAGGCTGAGATGGAGCTGCACGAGCATTATGATTGGACGCCCTATTGGATCAGCGGAGGTTTGGGCGCTCCTGCCGTGGTACCCTCGAGCGAACAGAAGAAGCGAGCCTCCGTGGCTGCGAAGGAGAAGAGCGAGTCAGATCTCAGGAGCGCGGAGGAAGTAATCGGCTACCGTATCCACGCGATCGACGGGCACATCGGCCATGCCGATGACTTCGTCATCGAAGACGGAAGCTGGATCATCCGCTATCTGGTGGTCGCGACTACCAATTGGCTGCCCGGCAGAAAGGTGCTGATTGCCCCGCAATGGATCGAGCAGATAAACTGGATCGATTCGAAGATCCACCTCGACCTTCTGGCGGACCAGGTCAAAGACAGCCCGAGGTATGATCCGTTCGCGCCCGTAAACCAAGAGTATGAGACACGATTGTACGACTACTATGGTCGGCCCAAGTACTGGACCTAATCGACAGCCCTATCGGGAGGTGTGGGAAGTGTCTTGCACGAGGCATACTGTCTCGGGAAGCGACGTGATGTCCAATTCAAGCATCGAGCAAAGGAAGGAAACATCCGGCGGTCGCGTCCCTAAGATCGCGCGTGAAGAGGTAGAGACCGCGAATGGGGGTTGGGAGGTTCGGGTGCATGACTCTTACGAACAGCCCGGGTATTGGGGGCCGACGCGCAAGAATAATCACTTTAGGCGAAACTTTTTTGGGAGTTAGCAAAATGAGTATGGTAGCGACGCTGAAAAATCAGGACGAGACGAGAGCCGCTGTTCGGAAGAACCACCACTTTCCTCTGGTGACGAATTCCCTGTGTCCGGAGTGCCTGACGGTCATTGAGGCCCGCATCGACCAAGACGGAGAGTGCGTCTATATGGACAAGGCGTGTCCCAAACACGGGGCCTTTCGCGAGCTGATCAGCCCCGATCCGGAATTCTTTTCACTGATGCTCGAACGCGACCAAGCGACCTTGCGAGGATTGACAAAACCGCTCGCGGGAAAGCAGAAACCCTGCCCCGAGGGCTGCGGGCTCTGCGACCAACACCGCGGCGTGCCCATGATGCTGAACATAGACCTGACCAACCGCTGTAATCTCAGGTGTCCCGTCTGCTTTGCAAACGCCGACGCCACGGGCTGGGTCGTCGAGCCTACCATCGACCAGGTTCGCCGGATGTTGGACGCCGCCTGCGAGGTGGATGTCGTTGGGCCCGTGTGCTTTCAATTCACTGGTGGTGAGCCTACGGTCCATCCGGATTTCCTTGAGGCGCTTCGAGAAGTAAAGAAGAGGGATTTTACCCAGGTACAGGTGGCGACCAACGGGTTGAGATTCGGCCAGGACCCGGAGCTTGCTTTTGCAGCCGCCGAAGCCGGACTGAATATTGCCTATCTGCAATTTGACGGCATGTCTGACCAAGTCTACAAGAAGACGCGCGGCCGGCCTCTGCTGGAAATCAAGCTCAAGGCTATCGTGAATCTGTTCGCTGCGGGCATCAGGACCATGCTTGTGCCGACCATTGTCAAAGGTGTCAACGACCATCAAATCGGCTCCATTGTTCAGTTTGCCGTTCACAACACGGACAAGATATCCGGTATAAGCTGGCAGCCTGTTTCATTCACGGGACGCATAGACCACCAGGAGCGTTTGAAACAGCGGTTCACGGTGGCCGATCTGGCCACTGAGATTGAGCGACAGACCGGGCTTGTAGACAAATACCGCGACTGGTACCCGTTCAGCTTTGTCGATCCCTTCGCCAGGCTGCTCGAGACCATAACTGGGCAGCCCCAGACCCGCCTAAGCTGTAATCCCATTTGCGGCGTTGGAACGTACCTGATTGTGGACAGCAAGGAGCATGACGTGGTACCGGTCCCCGCCTTCCTGGATGTGGAGCCTCTGATGGACAAGATGTCTCAATTGAGCGAAGACCTGGAAAAAAGACGAATCTTCCGCAAGCTCACCGTCGTTCGAGCTTTAAGAGAAATGGAACACTACTTTCACCAGGACCGCGCGCCGTCCGGGTGGACGTTCGAGACGTGTGTCGACTTCATGATGGACTTTGCGGATTTCCGCAAGAGGTTCTCGGACAACAAAGCGCGACAGAAAAAAGTTGTTGGAACGTCGCATCGGCCGCTCTTGATGGCCAGCATGCACTTTCAGGACGCATACAACTATCAGATTGAGCGTGCCCGTCGCTGCGTGGTGCAATACGCGGCACTGGACGGGCGTCTATATCCGTTCTGTACCTACAACTGCGGCCCCTCGCACCGCCAACGTGTCGAGAGACAATTTGCAGTCCCACTGGCGCAGTATCGAGCCGCGCGCGCCAAGGCGCGCCGCTTCAGCAAGACAAGAGCCGAACACAACGTGGAAGCATCCACGGCGAGGTAGCCAGTTAATGACGATATGCCCATCCACAATAAAGACATAGCAGAGGTCTTCGGACAGGTCGCCGACCTCTTGGAGATCAAGGGCGACAACCCCTTCAGAATACGTTCGTATCGAAACGCCGCCCGGACGGTAGGCAGTCTTTCAAAAGACGTATCCGACCTGGTTGCGCAAGAGAAGGATCTGACCACGTACCCGGGCATTGGCAAGGACCTGGCGGGCAAGATCGAGCAGGTGGTAACCACGGGCAAACTGGACCTGCTGGACGAGCTCAGGGAACAAATGCCCGCCGCTCTGACCGACCTGATGAAAGTATCCGGGCTTGGCCCGAAACGTGTCGCCACGATCTATCACAAGCTTGATATCAGTCAGCCGGACGAGCTGCGCGCCGCGGCCGAGGCGGGGAGGATTCGCACATTGCGCGGCTTCGGACGCAAGACCGAACAGAATATCCTTGAAGGAGCCAAGAGACTGGCCGAGGAACATACACTCCGGCTCAAACTCGTGGAGGCCGAGCAATTCGCAGAGCCGCTGATCGACTATCTCCAGAATGTGAACGGAGTCAAGGGCGTGGTGGCGGCCGGAAGCTACCGGCGGCGCAAGGAGACCGTCGGCGA
>JARRQQ010000510.1:0-3920 GCA_037381725.1 Sedimentisphaerales bacterium | reverse complement strand
CGTATCACCAGCAAATGGCTCGGGCCGAACGGCTTGTCTCGCTCGGCACACTCAGCGCGACCATTGTTCACAAGATGACCCAGCCCCTGACCGTAATCCGCCTGTCACTCGACAACGCGATGGATGAATTGGAGGGAACATCTTGTCCAAGCACGGTCCTGAGAAAACTCTGCGACAGCGTGGCTCAGGTTTCGAACATCACCGCGATCATCAATCAATTCCGGACTTTTGCCAGGCAGTCTTCCGACACCGATATCGGTCAGGCGAGTGTTCAAGCGGTCGTGGTGAGGGTGGTCAGGCTACTGGCCGAGAGTGCCAAGCAGGCGAGAGTCAAGTTGCAGGTTGAAGATATGAGCCATCTCCCGCCGGTAGCTTTGCACGAGAGGGAATTTGAGCAGGTGCTCTTTGCCCTGATCGAAAACGCTATCCAGGCGGCTGACGGCGAAGGGAGCCGGCGAATTGTCGTCGGCGGATCCGTGAAGGACGAGCGGATTGAAATGCGTTTTTCCGACAACTGCGGCGGCATCGCGGCTGAGAACTCGGACCGGATTTTCGAACCATTTTTCACAACGAAGCCTCGAGGCAAGGGCACAGGACTGGGACTGTGTATCGTCCAGGACGCGGTGGTTCGTGCGGGAGGCCACGTTCGGGTAGAAAGCAAATTCGGAAAAGGTTCGACGTTTTTCGTGACCCTGCCGGTAAGCGAGGACTAACCCTCGACAGTCGGCAAGTTTGCCGCAGAGCGCAGAGTACCCGTTCTCTCCCCACAATCAACGAGATCGCTACGAAAGGGGGCTTTTTGGGTCCTAATTTCGCTTTTTGTGAGCATAGTAACATGTCAAGGTAAATACGTAGTTACCACAATAGACTCGGCTATTCAGAAATGGTCCAATACAAGCTTAATTTGGTCTTTGTCAACGACCGGGTGCAGACGGCAAAGGCGGTGCTATTGGGCAGGATTTCCGTGTGGGCACCGCAGGCTGTCCTCAAAGCAACGGCGCGAATTTCTGACTTTGCTTTCCGGCTCGTATGAGTAGAAGTAATCGCTCGTCGGACTGAGTACTGATGGCTCAGAATGTAAAACGGCGTATTTACTTTCTTGATGATGAACCGGAGGTGCGCGAAGTCGTCAAGCAGACCCTTGAGGACTCCGATATCGAAGTCGAGTGCTTTGACTCCCCGGCAGAGTGCCTTGCCCAGTTGCGCACGAAGAAATGTCACCTGCTGATTACCGATCTGCGAATGCCCGAGAAGAACGGCATCGAGATACTGGCCGAGGCCAAGAGCCTCGCGCCGTGGGTACCTGTTTTGGTTATCACCGGTTATGGCGACGTGCCGACGGCCGTCAAGGCCATTAAGGGCGGCGCCGTGGACTTCATTGAAAAACCTCTGGCCAAAGAGAGCTTCGTGCGGAAGGTCAAGTCGATATTGCACCGACGCGTTCCGAATAGCCTGCATTTGGGGCAACCGTTGACCAGGGCCGAAGCCAGCGTGCTGAAACTCATCATCGAGGGCAAAACCAACAGGGAAATCGCCAGTCTGCTCAACCGTTCTGTCAGGACTGTTGAAGTGCATCGCGCTCGCGTAATGCGCAAGTTCGGAGTGGATAACGTCATTGATCTTGTCAAGCTGGGGGCGACGATGGGGCTGGTCAACCTCGAAATCGAACCGCTGGACGAAGAGGAGGACGAGGAGGAAGAAGAGGAAACAGAAGAGGACGCGGGTGAGGACGATATGTAGATCGAGGGTCTGACGAGCTGACAGACTACGTCTCTACTTGCAAGCGGGCTGAAATTTGACGGGGTAGGCGGCGGGAGTTCTGACGGCTTTGACCGCGTCGTCCAGTCGGGAAAGCTCGGAGATCAGCCTTTCTTGTATCGTTGGCATTTCTTCAGCCGACTCGAACGGCTTGAGCAGATCCTCCGGTTGACCTCGCAGCGGCTGGACAACGTCCTTTTCGTAATGGGCGTGTCCTCTTTCGCCCTGACCCGGAGCGAGGATTCGCACGAGGGCCTTTCTGCCGGGGCGGGTCTGCTTGCCAGGCGATTTCTTGAAAACACCCCGGTCGCCATATTGGACAATCTTGTAAACGATCTCGATGGCGGGCACGAAGCGAGAGACCGCGAAGCGCGTGCCAATGCCGAAGCCGTCAATCGGCGCGCCTTGCCGGACTAAATCGTCGATCTTGAATTCGTCGAGGTCCCCGCTGGCAAAGACTTTCAGGAACGGGACGCCGTGCTCGTCGAAATGCCGGCGTGCGAACCGGGCCAGTTCGCCCAGGTCGCCGCTGTCAATGCGGATGCCCCGTATCTGGATATTCTCTTCTTCGTGGAGTCGTTTTGCGACGGCGGCTGCCTCTCTTATCCCTTCAACACAATCATAGGTGTCTACCAGGAGAATGGAATCCTCGCCGTAGATTTGCGCGAAGTTTTGAAAGGCCTCACCCTCAGAATTGTGGACGTGCACGAACGAATGGGCCATCGTTCCCGAGGGCGCGAAATCTAAGGCCCTGGCCGCGAACACGTTGCTGGTCGCGGCAAAGCCTGCCATTTGGGCGCCTCGCGCCGAACGCAGCGCGGCCACGGGGCCCTGACATCGACGCAAGCCGAAATCCACGACCGCCGTTCCCTTGGCCGCGATGGACGTCCGCGCGCCGAGCGTCGCCTGGATAATCGAAAAGCCGAGTATGTTGAGGACGTAACTCTCCAGCAATTGGGCGTCAATCAAAGGTCCGGCCACCTCTAAGATTGGCTCATTTGCGAAGAAGACGGTTCCCTCTGCCAGAGCGCGGATCTGGACCTGTGGACGGAAATCGCGGAGGTATTCAAGGAAATCGGCGGAAAAGAGATTTGTGGAACGCAGGAAGTCAATGTCAGCGTCGGAAAAGCGAAACTCGCGGAGATAGGATTGGATTTCGGTCAGGCCCGCCATGACGAAAAAGCCCCACTGCTCCGGCTGCCTTCGAACAAAGACGTCGAAATAGGCTGTTTCGCTCATTCGCCTCGTGAAGTACACCTGCGCCATCGTCAACTCGTAGAGATCGGTGAACAGCGACGGCGTATCCTTCATCAGGCACATCGCAACCCTTTCTCGATCGCCGCCAGTTCGGTAATTTCAGTCCCCATCCCTCGGAGTTCGTCGAGTACTTCCTGATCCGGCCTGACTTCAAGACCCTTGACCACGTCGGCCAGCAAGCTGACTTTGATACCGGGTATTTTGTTGAGCCCGCGGGCAACGTAGTACACGCAACAATCCAGGGTGTCCCCAAAAACGATCACCCTCTTCGGCTTGACAAGGCTTACGAGCTTTTCCGCGTTCGGATTGTCGAAGACGTTGAGGCTCTCTTTTCTTATCACGACGTGAAACTGCTCGTCGCGTATCAAGGCGCGAATTGCTTCGACGTCCATCTCGTCGATGTCGATGTACTGAATTGGCACGCTTCCCAGGAAGCCCACTCTCTCGGCCCCGGGTTCGCCCGCCATGCAGTGCGGCGGAAACGTCTCTTTGAAATCAGGTGTATCCGAGATCTCCGAGTTGTCCCGGCTGTGCCAGTCGATATCAGCGATCATGGAATAGCCGCCCTCGAGCGCGAATCGCCGCACCTCACTGACTTTCGGAATGATCGTCTCGGCCCCGGGGACATAGAGTTTGCCCTCGGGCTTCATGAAGTCGAACTGTGAATCCACATCCCAGAAGATCGTATCTTCTTTCATAGAACGCTCCTTTCTTTTCGCACAGAGTACCGATCCGTCCTCAATTCGACAAGGTCTATTATTTGTACCTGAAGTCCTTTTTGCTGGTTCAGCGGTTGAATCCGAAACGGGCCGTGATTGAACAATCGCGTCACTGCCCGAGCCGCGGGATTCCCTTATTGAGGATGAGGGAATTCCTTATATACGTAATGCAACCAGTCTTGTAAG
>JARRQQ010000509.1:0-9886 GCA_037381725.1 Sedimentisphaerales bacterium | reverse complement strand
GGCCAGAGCGATACCTCGACGTGCGATGACCGCGTGGCCTAAGACCGGCTCGACGGGGATGTAATCGCCTCCGAAAGTGAGGATCTTGTTGGCGGGCGCCGTGACGAGATACTTCTTGAGGAAGTCCTTGGCCGCGATGGGATTGATAATCCACGACCAGCACATGTCAATATAAGCGTTCGTGTATTGCTTGGCCACCGACAGGATTTCCTCATAGTACGGATAGCAAATGTGCATGAAAATGAAGCGTGCGTCCGGGGCCGTTCTGCACAACTGGGTTGCCGATCCCGGGTTCCGAATCAGCCGCGATAAGGGCATACTATTTTGGCCCGCGTAGTAGCCGGTATGGAGTTTGACGGGCAGCTTGGCTTTTGTCGCCGCCTTCGCCGCGTACCAGAACAGATGGTCCTCAAGCTGCTTACGTTCGTGCGCAGTTAAGTCGCCGCCAGACAAGCGCTTCTTGAAAATCGGTTCGGCGTGTTCGACTGATACTCTCTCATAATCAATATCGCGACTGTAGGCATTCTGCGATTTCACCGCCACCGCGTACGGCTCGTAGGTCTCGAACCACCAGTCGATCACGCGATGCCAATCGGCGAGAGTCTTGACCTCAATGCCCGCCGGCTTGGCATACGCATCGATATTCGGACCCGCAAACATGCCCACGATGCTGATATCCTGCATGAGAAGCGTCGGCATCGCGCTCTTGCGGAACGGCTGCTCCAGGGCGTTGACCTGACAGGATTCGATGCCGCTCCTTTCGCACAGGATTTCTTTGTAGAAACCTTTCCGGCGGACCTTTTCATAGCCGGCGGCGACTTGTCTTATCGTGCCTTTGCTAAGCTCCGGAACGTCGTAAAGCTGTTGTATTGCTACTTCCACCGCCATGCCATACCCGGTGTTTCGCACGGCGGGCCAATAGGGTGTGAGGATATCCCACTTATCTTTGGGATCGGCGTCGCGGGAGAAGAGTCTGTCGTACTCAGCGCGGGGCATACCGCTGGTGAGCAGATCGGAGTTGAGGTAGTGGCTCATCAGGAATGACCAGTCGTCACTCTGAATCCGCCGATTCGTCCCGTTGAGCCGATCGCGCTCTTCAATGAGATGCTCGTGCGTATCGATCAAGGGCGTTGAGAAGACTTTGGCAAAGATCGTCTTGCGATTGTCGCTTTGGCTATCCAGCTCCTTGGCGGAAACGCCGGCAAACAATTTGCCGTAAGCCGGCCCGGCCAGGAACGCCGCCGCCCCGAAAGCTCCGATTCCCTTCAGCGTTGACCGGCGGGAAACACACTCCTTCGTTTTCACTGTCTTTATCCTCCTGGATAGACTTCTCGACCCCCGATGAGTTGGAAGACGATATAGTTGGCCGTTAGCTCCGGTATCGAGCCATTCTCCATCTGCTCCCATACGTTGTTATCGAAGACTTTTTCGTCGTGGCACAACGTCACGTGGCCGTCTTTGAAGAGGCCGTGCACCGCGTAGTTGCTCTTTCTCTTGTGGCTAATTTGCTCCTTGTGCCGGATCAAATCGGTCATATAGGGTATCCGTGAGTCGAGCGCATCAATGTTCCTGGCGGTCTCATCGGGCATCCCGATCACGCTATTCTTCAGCATCCTCGGATCGATAGGGAGGTAGGTATATCCCATGCGCACCCATTGATTGTGTCCCTGCCCGTCCACGAGGTTGAATTGCTGAGGCAGTGTGCCCCAGGGCCTGGGGTTGTTGTAGGACTCGAACTTATAGAGATCCTCTATATTGGAGGGACAATAGAACACCTTTGGATCCGCGATGTAATTTCCTTCATACAAAAGGGCCAGCTTCATCGGTAGTGGTTTGCCATTGGCGTCGACATATTCACTCTCGCTTCGATACAGGGCATACGAATGAATCAGCAAATAGGGGTTGGTGTTTGTGTTATTGGAATTGTACGACGGCATGTGACCGTCGTAGTCCGATGCGTAGGCGACCACCGCCACACCGATTTGCTTGACCTGGCTGGAGCAAACGGCCCGCTTGGCCGCCTCCCGGACCCGGCTCAGTGCGGGCATGAGAATTCCCAGCAGAAGAGCAATGATCGCAATGACGACCAGCAGCTCGATCAATGTGAAACCCGCCCTTACGGTTCTCACTATCGCTAACCTCCGGATACGCTTAGCCGAATGTCGTCGAGTAAGATACTCCCTCTGCTGCCTACCGCCCCGGTTCGTCTAAAGCCAATCGTCAGCGTCGTCACATTGCTCAGGTCGGTGTCGAGCGACGCGAGATCAATGGCCCATTCTTGCCACGCGGCCACGTTCAACTGGCCATCGTACAGTGCCTCGGCGTCATTGACCTTGAGATACATTTGTTCGGAACCGGTATTGATCAGGCTGCCGTAGAACCACAGCGACAGCGTCGAGAAATTCCCTTGGGTCCAATCCTTGTCAACGCCAAGATCGTCCATGCTCACCGTGACCTCTGAGTAGGTCGCCGTTGTATTGTCGTATGTCAGCGGCACGGATTGCTTTCCGCTGTGGACTCTGCTCGTTTCAAGAGAGCTGCCCGTGAGATAGCCTATCGTAGATCCGTTGACAGTCGGATTCTCGAAGCCGTCTATCCATGTCATATATATCAAATGACTACCCTCTTCGCCCAGAGGGATATCGTTGTACGACTCGAAGTTATCTATGACGATGTAGTCGGCGACGGTGAACTCCCAGACGTTACCTTTCCACGGGCTGTCAGGGTTCGCCTCGTTGACTTCGTCGATGCGCCAGTAGTAGGTCTGGCCCAGTTCGAGGGGGCCCGGATCGTAGCTGGTGAGTATCTGGTTACCTTTGAACTTGGCTCCGAGTGTGCTATTGTCTGCGTCGCGGACGGCGTTGGGATCCGTGCCGAAATAGACGTCGTGAGACACCGCAAATGCTCCCGGCTCCCAGGTGAGTACGGGGCCGTCGGACGTTCGTTCGACTGTGCTCGAAGGGCGAGGGTTCGGGTTTTGTGCGAGTTCCGGAGGGATGTTGCTGGCCGTTATCGTGGTCTGATTCGGATCTGTGGTGTATTCGACATTCAGTATACCCAAGCCGCCATAGGGAACAATCCATCCATTTGTGATATATGTATTTACAACAATCTGTTCTGGGTCACGTAGATTACCGGCGGTCATAACACCACCATATAGATACAAGCGAGCGACACTGTCAGGATTCGTCTGAGTTAATTTTATATTATCCTGAACATTAATAGCACCGCCGTATTGATATACAGTACCCGTTCCGTTTGTTCCAAGTTCAAGGTCGGTTGAGTTACCCGAGAAATTCAGAGTTCCGTCATAAACGTAAACATTGCCGACAGCACCGGCCTGTCTGCCTATTTCGATCTTATCATAGACGTTCATCTCACCGCCGGTCATGATCAGAGTGCCTATCCCCCTGTAGCCAACACGTAATCTCCCATTTGTTGCATTTGTGGTACCTATGTTAGCAACACCACCGCTCATGACCATTACGCTGTTACTGTCGGTTGCGTCTGAGATGGCCAGAAAACCATCCATCGTAAGAGAACCACCCGTCATTTCCAGGCGGCTGTTATCGTTAACATATAAAGCTGCGCATTCGGCTGCAACTGAGGAATCAATAACACAATTTGCATCTGGTATCTCAACCCGGGCCTCATCGAAAGAAGTGGGTACGCTATCGGAATCCCAGTTCTCCGATACATTCCACAAGTTACCTTCTCCACCGCTGTCCCAATCATACGTGGCGGCTGGAACGTTGCTGGTTAATACAAGAACAAGAACAATCGATAAGAGAGTAAACGCTTCTTTACACATGATACACCACTCCTGAAAGTGAGGTTAAAATAGTACATCCTGATAGCGCTTTCAGCCATATGATGCTCAGAACACGAACATCTTGTATCTACTTGACCTTGAGGCACTCCTGAATGCTTAAAGTCCAATAATACCAGAATGCTGTCAAAATGTCAACATTTCTTCTTGTTACGATCCTTGAAAGCCGGCTCCCGAAATCCGAGATTTGGTTTCCGTGTTTCTTTTCGCCCATAGGATTTCTACCACGAAGAGGCAAGCGTTCTCGCCTCCGTCCCACACACAATGCAGGCTTGCAACCCACCCCCGTGGCACGTGTAAAAAAGCCGGCCGTTGGATACGACCATACCGATACATTCGCTCGGATCGAGACGGGGCCCTGAAGAGATCAATTTGATGTTCCCCACGTCGGATAGATCGTGTACATCCAGATTGGAACCGAGCAAATAAGACTCCGAGAGAGTGAACCGCGTGCATTTGTAGTCCCTGGTCAATGTCGTGAGAATCTTGCCGGTATTTTTATCTAACAGAAAACCGTTTCTATATTGAGCGTGAACGAACAGAAATCTGGGACCTATGGTGACAACCTGGATGGCTTCGTGGACAGGTTCGGATTTCCAGACCATCGAGCCGTCGCTCGCATTGATGCACCAGACAAAACTGTCTTGGCCGTCAAGCTTGCTGTACCCGCCCAGATAGAGCCGCCCATTCTCGCTGCAAATGGTGCAGCCGCCATGAATGAAATAGCGGGTTGTCAGCCAAAGTACCCGGCCGGTCTGCGGTTCGATCGCGGCCGTGAGACCCTTGGCACAGGGCCGGCCTCTCTTGTCTTTGGCGGAATGTCCGAAAAAGCAAGAATAGTAAAGTGTGCCGTCCATCAGGCAGATACCGGCGTCGTCACCGCCGGAGCCGAATTGAGAAAAGTCCTTCGTCCAGACCTCGTTGCCATTCTGCATATCGTACGCGCGCAGCAGGGGCTTGTGACTTCTCGGAAAGCTCGGTATATTTTGATGTTCGAAAAGCCACTCGATCTTTTGCTCGTCGTCCTTCGGGGCTTCCGGGCCGTACTTGCCCGTGCTGAACATGTAGATAGCCATGTTGTCGTGCACGATGGGGGGCAATTGTCTATTCCAACTGGGCGAGCCTGCAAAAGGCGCTTCCCATAGCAGCGTCCCCGTCGCCGCGTCCAAGCATCGGAGCTGACAATTCTTTATCCCGGCCTGTGGAACCAGCAAGCGCTCCTTGTAGTAAAGAGGTGACGTATACGAGATGTGGACGCCCGGAAAGTATCGCCGCCATAGTAGGCGTCCGGTCTCCTGTTCGACGGCGAATATCTGTCCCTCTGCCGTGTGCGTGTACATGCGTCCTCCGCCGAAAGTCGAGAAGTGCTTTGATGTCCCGTCGTACCGGCGAATCCAGCGAATCTCAAAGGGCGGAGCGATACCCTGGGTGTCGGCATTCGTGTTTGCCCAGTTGCCGAAGCTTGTCGATCGGTTGTATTTCGGATCGGTGAGTCGGCCCGTCAATGGACCTCGGATATTCCAGAGTTTCATATCTCTTGACGGTAATGGAGCTTGACCTCCAGGCGCCAGCGCGTACAAGTAGCCGTCTTCACATCCGAAATAGATTCGGCCGTCGCAGACGGCAACGGGAGCGGTGATGGCCTTTCCAAAGGCTGTCCTGAACGACCACGGTTTGCCGTCGCCGGATAAGGGAACCACAAAGAGACTCCCATCCAGGCCGCCGAAGACAGCGGAATCACGAAGCAGAATCGGCGAAGCGAGAGAGGGATAGCCGCCCAGACATTCGGGTTGCTCCTGGCCCGAGATGTGTCGGCACAGTCCGAAACCTTCTTCGGGTCGGCATCGGTAAACCTGTCCGCCTCGCAGGCTGACGGAACAGAAACTCAGCAGACCGCCTCGCGTGTTCGTTCGGGTCCCGTGAACGTAGTCGGCTTGCACTTTGCCGTCGCCGAGCCGTAGCGTATCCACTCTGCCGCCGTTGTCCAGAAGGGTCCATTGCCGATAAACGGTTCCATCTTCACCGACGCTCAGTCCGAGAGTCGCGTTGCGAGGCTCGTGTATGGCCCGAACCTTTGCTTGGTTGCCGAGATCCTCCAGCCATACCACCGAGCCGCCGGCCCCGATGACGAGCGTCTTGCCGTATGCCGTGATGTCCCTCACGCAGCAAAATTGCTCGCTGGGCGTCATTCGTGAGCCTTTGTGCTTGAGCCAATCGGCGCCGCTCCAGCGGTTTCCGGTGAAACCGAATTTCTCTTTGACGAAATCCCAGACCCAGCAGGTGGTGCCGTCAGGCTCGAGGGCGTAGACCTGCGAGCCCAGCGTGGCAAAGTACACCCGGCCGTTGGCAACGACCGGGGCGCTGAGAATCGGCCCGTCACAGGCGATTTCCTTTACGACGGTTCCATCGGCTGCGTCTAACACGTAATAGGAGCCGGCCATCGTGCCGAAGTGAAGATAGCCATTCGCGATGGCGGGAGACGAAACATTGTTGCAGTTTAGATTGCCGCCAGCCGTTTGAAACTTCCACTCGACCTTCAGCGTCTCGGCGTTAAGGCAGAAGGCCACTCCCGAACCGTCGGCCACGTAGACGTGCCCGTTCGCCACTACCGGTGCCGTGAAAATGGCGTCCGTCAAAGGGACCGCGCCGGCCAGTCTCAGAGGGGTGCTCACGCTCCTTTCCGGTACGTCTCCCGAATGTCGATGGTCATACTTATACTGCAACCAGTCCTCACCCGAATGAGCGCAGACGGTACCAATAAAGAGATAGGCTGCCAACATATGGAATTTTGCGTCTCGCAGTTTCATAGTCCGACCCTCAGTTCTCAGTTACTATGTTCGCGGGGGTTGAAAATCGTCCCGAGGTTTGATAATATATCAGGAGTCGACGATTGTCAAATGACCGCAAGGATTCAGGGTTTTCGATTTATGGTTTGTGAATACGGGGGGCGCGCCGACAATCAAAAATCAGAAGTCATAAGTCGAGAAAGGGTGGCACGAATGGACAGACAAACAAGGCGACAATTCCTCAAAACAGCAGGTCTCACGGCGGCTTGGGCCGGTATTTGCGTAGCTCGGGAATCGGCCCAATCTCGATAGGCTCGCTGCTGAAGGCGTGCGGTACCGCAACGCCTTTGCCAACGCGCCCGTTTGCTCGGCGGCGCGTTCGACGTTAATCACGGGCATGTATGCCTGCTCGTTGGGCATACACAATCACCGCAGCAAAGTAAGAATCCCGGAGGTGTTCCGTCTTTATCCCGACTACCTGCGGGATGCGGGCTACTATTGTACGAACAACTCGAAGACCGATTACAACATCGTCCGCAATGGCGTGAAAGCCTGGGACGAGAGTAGCAGAAAGGCGCACTACAAGAATCGCAAGCCGGGCCAGCCTTTCTTTGCTGTCTTTAATACGACCTTGAGCCATGAAGGCCAGCTCACCGAACAAATAGTGAATCGCCGCCGCAAGCAACGTATATTACCGCCCACGCCGCGCTTAGCGCCCGAGGACGTGAAACTACCGCCATATCACCCCGACACACCCACCGTTCGCAGGGATTGGGCGATCTACTATGACAACGTCACGCTGATGGACGCCGAAGTCGGACGACTGCTCAAAGAGCTGGACGACGCCGGCCTTGCTGACGACACGATTGTCTTCTACTACTCGGACCACGGCGGCGCGCTGCCTCGCGGCAAGCGAAACATCCACGACTCGGGCACGCGCGTTCCGTTTATTATCCGTTTTCCGAAGAAGTGGGCGCATCTCGCTCCGGCCGGGCCGGGCCAATGGATCGATGATCCCGTCAGCTTCGTGGACTTCCCGGCAGCGGTTTTCAGTCTCGCGGGTGTTCCCATTCCCAGGCACTTCGAGGGCAAGGCGTTCCTGGGAAAGCAAAAGGCTGAGCCGCGCGATCACGTGTATTTGTTCCGTGGTCGCATGGATGAGCGGTACGACACAGTCCGCGCTATTCGGGATCGCCGCTATCGCTATATCCGCAACTACAGCCCGCATCGTCCCTGGGGTCAGCAGTACACCTATCCGTTCCGGGTAATGCCGAGCATGCGTTCCTGGTACGAGGCCTATCGCAAGGGGCAGTGCAACGCGGTCCAGGCCCGGTACTGGCAGGCCAAGCCGTCAGAGGAACTCTATGATATCGAGACCGATCCGTACGAAATCAAGAACCTTGTCGACGATCCGCGATACGCCAATCGACTCGCGCGCATGAGGGAGACTTTGCGGCAAGACATACTCCGCACGCGCGATACCGCCTTCATTCCCGAAGGGATGTTCGTTCAGCTCGCGGGAGATAAGACGCTCTATGATTATGCACAAAGTGACGCGTATCCCATCGAACGGATCATGGGTGTGGCGGACCTTGCTTGCTCTCGCGACGCCTCTGCATTGCCAAAACTGGTCGCCGCGTGTAACGATCCGCATCCCGTGATCCGTTACTGGGGCGCGACGGGCTGCCTGATCCTGCAAGAGAAATCCGCTCCGGCTAAGGCGAGACTTGAGGAATTGCTCAAAGACGACTGGATGGACATCCGTGTGGTCGCTGCTGAGGCCCTGAGTTATCTCGGCCAGACGAACACGGCCCTTAAGGCTTTAGAACCTATCGTCAGGAGCGAGCAGGAATACCCGGCTCTGGCCGCGATGAACGCTCTCGATTACATGCAGCAAGCGGGTCACATCTCTCTGGAGCGTATCCACCGTCTCCTCGGAGATACGCAATTTAAGGGCAATCCCGGGCGCATGGCTGACTACTTTGCTCAGAAGCGTGTGTTGGCATCAGATTTGTGATTTATGAATTACGATTCTAACCGAGAGCCGTACTCGGCGAAGCCAAATTCATGAATCATGAATTGTGAATTAAAAATGAAGAAAGGAGGACTGTCATGTTGAGTAGAACGATTTCTGTAGTGTCCCTTGCTATCTTGCTGGGCTTGGCTCATGCCAGCTCGGCGGACCTTGTGGCTTACTGGGACTTCGAGGGTGGCTTTGATGATGCCTGGGGTACCAACGATGCCACCCCCCATGGTGACGTCGCTATCGTTGTCGACGCTGACAGAGCCCGAGTAGCTGAGCTTGACGGCGCCGGCGACTACTTGGAAATCCCGAATTCCCCAGCGCTGAACATTACGGGAAGTGAGCTTACCATTGCGGCGTGGGTCTATTTTGATGACGTTGCGGGGGCGCCTGAGATTGTTATTGCAAAGGTCTTCAGGGAAAGTGAGCACACAAGCCCCTACTTCTCGTATGGGTTGCACATTCTCAGCAATGGCACGCCGCGTTTCTGGCTGGTGACCGATGGCGCCGCCGGCAACGCACCCGGGACTACCAATTTGGGGTCTGGCCAGTGGTATCACATGGCGGGTGTGTACGACGGCTCGCAAATGATACTGTATGTCGATGGCGAAGTCGCCGCTACCACAAGTAAGAGCGGGAATATCACAGGTTACGATACCGTGCTTCGGCTTGGGATCAACGGGGGCTTTACCGAGCCAATGGCTGGACGACTCGACGATGTGCGTATCTACAATCACGCGCTGGATCAGGCTGACTTGCAGGCGGTGATGCTCCAGGTCGGCGGGGGGTATCCCTATGCGATGGGGCCGAGTCCGGGGGACGGCGCTGTCCACGAAGATACGTGGGCGACCCTGTCATGGAGGGCGGGTGATTTCGCGGTCTCACACGATGTGTATCTGGGCGACGACTTCGACGACGTGAACAATGCAACGAACGCGAGCGAGACATTCCGAGGCAACCAGACGGCGACCTTTTATGTTGCTGGCTTTCCCGGATACGCTTACCCGGACGGCCTCGTGCCGGGCACGACCTATTACTGGCGGATCGATGAGGTCAACGACGCCGACCCGAACAGCCCGTGGAAAGGACCCGTCTGGAGCTTCTCGATTCCGCCCAAAACGGCCTACAATCCAAACCCGTCCGACGGGGCTGAGTTTGTTGGCCCGGATAATGTGACCTTCACGTGGACGCCGGGCTTCGGAGCCAAAATACACACCGTGTATCTCGGCGACAATTATGACGACGTTA